>NZ_JAASHD010000005.1:0-119517 GCF_019734375.1 Clostridium sp. K04 | reverse complement strand
GACGAATTGTCAAGCTAAGTGCAACACTTAGCTTGTTCTTCGTTAAATGCTTCTAACGGTGTCTTGTATCCAAGACATTTCCGTGGTCTATTATTTAAAATATCCTCAACAATATCAACATGATTTTGATTTATAGTAGAAAAATCAAATTTTTTAGGAAAGAATTCTCTAATCAAGCCATTTGTATTTTCATTAGTTCCTCTTTGCCATGAACTGTAAGCATCAGCAAAATACACATCTAAGTCTAATTTATTTTCTAACTCTAAATATCCAGCAAATTCTTTACCACGGTCTACAGTCAATGATTTTAAATTATTCCTACCAAATTTGCCTAATGCAATAATACAATGTTCATTAAAAGTAGAAGCTTTTCTATTTTGCATTATTCTGATTTTTGTTAAACGTGTTTTTCTTTCAACGAAAGTTGAAAGACACGCCTTAGATTTTCCCCTACTTGAAACAATAGTATCAAGTTCCCAGTGTCCAATATCTAATCTTTTTCTTACATCTTTAGGTCTTTGACTTATTGTTTTCCCTATATTGAATTTACCTCGAGTTTCTCTTGGTTTTAGTGATTTACCCTTCCTGCGAAGCAGGTCAACGGAACAGTGCTCCAAAATACCTTTATATAGCCAAGAGTATATAGTGCTAAATGAAATTATTTGTTTATTAAATTCAAGTTTTAGACGACCTGAAATCTGTTCTGGAGACCAGTGATTATTTAGCTTTTCTTGAACATAGTTTACTAACGAAGCGTTAGCAATTTTTCCATGAGGTTTACATTTAACTCTTCTGTTTTCATATTTATCTTGAGCTACATGAGCTTTGTATCTTCCATTAAGATTGTTTCTTTTAATTTCTCTTGAAATACTTGATTTATTTCTGTTGAGTTCTTTGGCTATTTTAGATAAACTCCATCCTAAATTTAAATATTCTACTATACAACAACGTTCATTTATAGTAATATGTTTATAGCTCATACAGTCACGTCCTTTAAAGTGGTTTTCTAGTCAATTATTACTTTAACATGAACGTACCCGTATGGGTTATTTTTTTTGCAATTAATTAGTGTTGCACTTGATATTGTAATTTATCATAATTATAAAAAATATCCCCAAGGTTAATCTTAATATTAAAGTAACCTTGGAGATTATTGTATTTTTATAAATTTTCTATTTCTTTCATTAATTCTTCAATAAGGTCCTCTTCTTTAACTTTTTTAATTATTTCACCTTTTTTGAAAATTAATCCTTCACCTTTTCCACCTGCAATACCAATATCAGCTTCTCTTGCTTCCCCTGGGCCATTTACAACACAGCCCATAACTGCAACCTTAATATTTTTATTACAGTTTTCAAGTCTTTTTTCTACTTCTTCTGCAATTTTTATAAGGTTTATTTGAGTTCTTCCGCAAGTTGGACAGGATACAAAAGTCATTCCTTGCTTTCTTAAACCTAAGGCAACTAACATTTCCTTTGCTACTTTAATTTCTTCTATTGGATCACTAGTTAATGATACTCTTATAGTATCTCCTATCCCTTCTGCTAATAATGTTCCTATTCCAAGTGTAGACTTAATAGTTCCTCTAAAAACAGTACCTGACTCCGTAACCCCTAAATGAAGAGGATAGTTACACTTTGTGCTCATTAATCTATATGCTTCTATCATCATAGGAACATCAGAAGATTTAATTGATATTACTATATCATGAAAATCTAATTCTTCTAATATCTTTACATGTCTTAATGCAGATTCAACAAGACCTTTTGCTGTAGGTTTTCCATCTCTTTCTAAAATATCCTTTTCTAAAGAACCTGAGTTAACTCCAATTCTTATTGGAATATTTTTAGCTTTACATGCTTCTGTAACAGCCTTTACTCTTTCAACATTACCAATATTACCTGGATTAATTCTAATTGCACTAATTCCATTTTCAACACACTTTAAAGCTAATTTATAATCAAAGTGTATATCTGCTACTACAGGCATTGGTGATCCTGCACATATATCTTTAATTGCTTCTGCAGCAATCATATCTGGTACAGCACACCTTATTATTTCGCATCCGGCAACATGTAATTCTCTTATTTGATTTAATGTTGCTTCTACATCTCTTGTATCTGTATTAGTCATAGATTGAATTGAAACTGGTGCATCTCCTCCAACATAAACAGATCCAACCTTAACTTTTCTTGTAATTTTTCTTTCCATTTTTCCTCGCTCCTATAAACTAATAGGGAATAATATATCTTTTAATGTTACTACAATCATAAAGCCTATTAATATCATAAACCCTACATAGTTTGCTGCTCCAACAACTTTATCTGGAACTTTTCTTCTTGTTATTAGCTCTATTAATAATATTACAGTCCATCCACCATCAAGTGCAGGGAAAGGTAATAAATTAAACACAGCTAAGTTAATACTAATGAATCCTAAGAAATATGTCAATGTCATTAATCCATTTTTAGCTGCTTGCCCTGACATTTTAATTATAGTTACCGGTCCACCAACATCTGTTTTAAAGTTTATATTTCCAGTAACCATCATCTTAAGACTCTTAAATGTTTGTGTTACTAATGAAATTGTCTCATTAAATGACTCTCTTATAGATTCAAGTATTGTTGGATTTTCTACAGGTGTATAGTGAAATCCTATTTGATACATTTGTGTTCCATCTTGTTCAATTAATCTTGGAGTAACTGTAATGTTTTCCTTTTCTCCATTTCTATCTACTACTAAATCTACAGAATCTCCCTTAGAAAGTTGAATACCCATTGATACATCTGTAGTCGTAAATACTCTGGCCCCATCTATTGTTAATATTTTATCTCCTACTTGTAAACCTGATTCAATTGCAGGAGTATCTGGCTCTAATTTACTTATTGTAGTTTCTGTATATCCTCTATTACTAATTATTATAGAAAATGCTATAATTGCAAAAATAATATTCATTGTAGCACCAGCTAATATAACTGTAATTCGTCTTAATGGTGATTTAGAAGAAAAGCTTCTTTCATCTTCAACGTCTTCCTCTTCACCAAGCATTTTAACATATCCACCTATAGGAAATAGTCTTAATGAATATTGAGTCTCCTTTCCCTTTTTAGAGAAAACCTCAGGTCCCATTCCTATTGAAAACTCTTCTACCTTAATACCATTTACCTTAGCCATAATAAAATGTCCTAATTCATGAACAATAATTAGTAAGCTAAAGCCCAATATTGCCATTATAATATACACTTACTTCACTCCTAACTCCCATTTATTTCTTATATATTTTCTTACCTTTTTATCTAACTCTACAATATTTTCTAAAGTTAGCTCATCATAATAGTTTTCTTTAAATACATTCATACACTCTTCTATTATTTCTGCTATTTGTAAGAACTTTATTTTTTCCTCTAATAATAATGCTACTGCTTCTTCATTAGCACCATTTAAAATAGTAGGTGCAAGACCTCCAATTTTACCTGCATCGTATGCAAATTTTAAACACTTAAAAGTATCTAAATCTGGTTTTTCAAACGTTAATGATCCTACTTCATAAAAATTAAGTGGCTTTGCAATCATACCTTTTCTTTCTGGATAATTTAATGCATATTGTATTGGTAATCTCATATCAGGCGTTCCCATTTGAGCTATAATACTTGCATCCTTATACTCAACCATAGAGTGAATTATACTTTGAGGATGAACAACAACCTCAATATTGTCATAATCAGTATCAAATAAGAAATGGGCTTCTATAACCTCTAACCCTTTATTCATAAGACTAGCTGAATCTATAGATATCTTTTGCCCCATATTCCATTTTGGATGTTTTAGTGCTTCCTTTACTGTCACATCTTTTAAATCTTCTAAGTTCTTTCCTCTAAATGGACCTCCTGAAGCAGTTAATATTATTTTATTAATATCTTTATTCTTATATCCACTTAAACTTTGGAAAATAGCGCTATGTTCTGAATCAACTGGTAATATTCTAACATTATTTTCTTTTGCTTTATTCATAACAAGTTCCCCTGCTACAACTAATGTTTCCTTGTTAGCTAAAGCAATATCCTTTTTTGCTTCTATTGCAGCCATAGTTGGTTTTAATCCTATCATTCCCACAACAGAAGTAACCACAGTATCAATCTCATCTAATGTTGCAATTTTAATTAATCCATCAATCCCGCTAAAAACTTTAATTTCTGGATAGCTTTCATTACAAAACTCCTCAATAACTTTAGCAGAATTTAATTCCATCATGCCTACATATTTTGGTTTAAACTCTTTAATTATTTCTTTAATCTTATCAACGGAAGAATTAGCAGTAATTCCTATAAGGTTAATCGTCCCCTCTGAATTTCTAATTACGTCTAAAGTTTGTGTCCCAATGGAACCAGTTGCCCCTAAAATTGAAATACTTTTCATTTATACCTCCTACAATGTTCCTTCATATATTAAATCTTTTGCTATTAAACAGTATATAGGACCTATGAATATTCCTATTATTCCAAAGACTTCTGCTCCTATATACATAGATAACATTACTACTAATGGATGAATATCTAATTTAGAGCTTAGAAACTTTAATTCTAATATCTCTCTTACTACCTGTAATAATAAGTATAAAGCTATCAATCCAACTACTAGTAAGTATTTCTTCATTATTATATTGTATATTATAATTGGAATAAATACAATTATTGTTCCTACATATGGCAAAATATCTAAAATTCCGCATATAAGCCCTAAAAATATTGCACTAGGAATCCTTAATATTTTAAATCCTATAATAGTAATTATCATACATATTATTACTAATTTAATTTCTATTTTTACTACTTCTCCTAAATTATTTTTTTTCTCCCTTATAGTTTCTACAACATCATAAGGTAATAAACAATTTAACAACTTTAAAAATAACTTTTTATCCACTAAAGTAAAATATACAGTTATATTGGCTATAATATATGATATTATTCCTTGCCCTGTAACTGCTAAACTACTTTTAAAAGAAGTTACTGATGATAATCCTTGTGATCCATTATGTAGCATTTCTTCTAAATCTACATTAAATATAACTTTAATTGTGTTAAGCCATTCCTTTAAGTCATTTATATGATTTATGTAAAAGCTCTGAACTAAATCTATAATTGAATTTCCAAAATAAAATACAAAACAAAACATAAGCACATTAATTACTAAAATTGTTAGAGCTCCTGCAATTTCATTCTTTTGAAATACTTTTTTCATTAAATCATAAATTGGAGTACATATTATTAATAAAATAATAATAGATAAAAATGGTTTAAAATAATTCTTAATAACAAAAGCTATTACAATAAAAAGAAATAGCAATAATAATAAATTAACTAGTATTTGATATTGATAATGCTTTTTATATCCATTATATATTCTCATTTTACCTCCTTATTTCTACTACGATAACTTAGTTTATATTACTTCATACTATTAATTTATTATATTCATATATTTTTTAGACTACTTTTCATTCAAATAAAAAAAAGATACAATAGTTTATTTCTATTGTATCTATTAAACTTAAATTCCTATTACAAACGTTAAATAGTAAAATACTACAACTGCATTAAATAAGATTGAATCAAATCTATCTAATATTCCACCATGTCCTGGAATTAAATTACTATAATCTTTTAATCCTACATATCTTTTAATTGATGAAGCAACTAAGTCCCCAAATTGACTCATTATTCCGCATAAAGCACCAATTAAAAAGAAATGAATAAGTTTAACTTCTGGAACATAACTACTTACTATAATTCCAAATATCCCACATCCAAGTGTTCCTCCTAAAAATCCTCCTATTGAACCTTCAATAGTTTTCTTAGGGCTAACCTTTGGACATAATTTGTGCTTACCAAAAAATCTTCCAAAATAGTATGCAACAGTATCAGAAACCCATGATCCAATAAATATTAACCATACTAAATATCCACCATTAACTTTCGAATTTACTAATGGAATAAAACTAAATAGAATTACTACATATATAAATCCTAAAAATGTTACTGCAACATCTATAAATGAATATTTTAAATCTATAATTGGTATTATTAAAGCTAACACAATTGCTATAACTAAAATATACATCATATATTCAAAATTATTGTTTAGCGCGTAATAAACTACTAATAAAATGTAACTTATTATTGGAATACTCTTAATTTCTTTAGTCTTTAAGGCATGATAAAACTCATATAATCCACATACTGATAATGCTATAGTGAATAATTTTAATGGTAATCCGCCTAAAAGCACAAATATTAGTAGTGGGGCAAGTACAACTGCACCTATATATCTACTATTAATTTTCATACTTTTCCTCCTATGCTATACTCCACCAAATCTTCTATCTCTATTTTGATAATCATATATAGCTCTTTGTAAATCTTTCTCTGAAAAATCAGGCCAATTTACATTTGAATACCAAAATTCAGAATAAGCACATTGCCATAATAAGAAATTACTTATTCTTTGTTCTCCTGATGGTCTAATTATTAAATCTGGATCTGGTGAATCCTTAGTATATAAATAATCTGAGAATAATTCTTGATTTATATTTTCCTTATTAATTTTACCTTCTTGCACATCATCTATAATATTTTTTACTGCTTTTATTATTTCATCTCTTCCACCATAATTAAAAGCAAAATTTAATACTAATCCTGTATTATTTTTAGTTAATTCTATAGATTCTTCGATTTCTCTTCTACAATCATCTACAAGTGCATTAATATCACCTAACACCCTTAAAACTACTCCATTTTTATGTAGTTCGCTTACTTCTGTTTTTAAATATTGAACTAAAAGTTTCATTAAAGCATTAACTTCATCTTTTGGTCTTTTCCAATTCTCAGTTGAAAATGCATATAAAGTAATATATTTTACACCTAGTCTATCAGCTTCTTTTATAACCCTTCTAATAGTTTCTACACCAGCTTTATGACCCATAGTTCTAGGTAAATTTCTCGCTTTTGCCCATCTACCATTACCATCCATAATTATAGCTATATGTTGAGGTATATTATCAAAATCTAATTCAAAATTATTTTCTTGTACATTCTTATTAGCTTTAAAATAACTTAACATTCTTTCTGCCTCCACTTTATTTTAAATAAATCATATCATATTTAAAGTGTAAAGTAATATTTATGAATAAAATTTAATAATTACACTTAAGAAAAAAACCTGCTAAATAGCAGGTTTTAAATTGACATAATCTCTTTTTCCTTAGCTACAATTAGTGAATCTATTTCTTTAACATATTGATCTGTTTTCTTTTGAACAGCATCTTCACCTTTTTTAACTTCATCTTCTGAAATATGTCCGTCTTTCTTTAATGCTTTAATTTTTTCATTAGCATCTCTTCTAATAGATCTTATTGCTACTTTTGCATCTTCACCTAATTTTTTAACATTTTTCACAAGATTTTTTCTTGTTTCTTCTGTTAATTCAGGAACTAATAATCTTATTATAGATCCATCATTAGAAGGATTGATTCCTAAATCTGATTTTAAAATTGCTTTTTCTATTTCTTTTAATAAAGATTTATCCCATGGAGTTATAACTAACATTCTTGGTTCTGGAGCAGATATGTTACCTACTTGCTCTATTGGACATAATCCACCGTATGCTTCAACTTGAATTCTATCAAGCATCTTTGGATTAGCTCTTCCAGCTTTTAATGTAGTTAAATCTGATGATAATACAGATATTGTCTTTTGCATTTTAGATTCAGCAGTGTTTAAAACTTCTTTAATCATATATACCTCCCTATTATTTAGATACGATTGTACCTATTTTTTGACCTTCCATAACTTTTTTAATATTTCCTTCTTCACTTATACCGAAAACTAGTATTGGAATATTATTATCCATACATAATGTAGTTGCTGTTGTATCCATAACTTGTAATCCTTGTTCGATTACTTCCATATAAGTAAGTTTATCATATTTTTTAGCATCTGCAAACTTATTTGGATCCTTATCATATACACCATCAACATTTTTAGCTAATAATATAACATCAGCTTCAATTTCAGCTGCTCTTAATGCTGCTGCAGTATCAGTTGAGAAATATGGATTTCCCGATCCAGCTCCAAAGATTACAACTCTTCCTTTTTCAAGGTGTCTAACAGCTCTTCTTCTTATGAAAGGTTCAGCTATTTCTTTCATTTCTATTGCAGTTTGAACACGTGTCATAACCCCTATTCCTTCTAATGCATCTTGTAATGCAAGTGCATTAATACAAGTAGCTAGCATTCCCATATGGTCAGCAGTAGTTCTGTCCATACCTTCACCAGTTCTACCTCTCCATATGTTTCCTCCACCTACAACTAAACCAACTTCTACACCCATGTCAACTAAAGTTTTAACTTCTCTTGCGATTCTTCCTACTACTTCGAAGTCAAAACCAAATCCGTTGGCTCCAGATAAAGCTTCCCCTGAAATTTTTAACATTACTCTTTTATATGCGATATTTGCCATTGTAATCCCTCCTTGTGGTATATATGTACTCTTTTCCTTAAAAAAAGAGAACACAAAAGTGTTCTCTCGATATTACATACCCATAGTCTTAGCAACTTCTGCAGCGAAGTCTTCTTCAACTTTTTCGATACCTTCTCCTCTTTCGAATCTAGCGTATCTTGTAACAGTTATTGGAGAACCTACTTCTTTAGATTTTTCTTCTAAGAACTTAGATATTGACTTATCTCCATCTTTAACCCATGCTTGATCTAAAAGACAAACTTCTTTGTAGTACTTTTGAATTCTTCCCATTACCATTTTTTCAACGATATTTTCTGGTTTTCCTTCATTTAATGCTTGAACTCTGTAGATTTCTTTTTCTTTTTCTAAAGCTTCGTTATCTACTTGTTCTCTGCTTAAGAATAATGGATTTGCAGCAGCAACTTGCATACAAACTTCTTTAGCAACTTCTTCTAAAGCTGCAACATCTGTAGCTTCGCTAGCAACTTCTACCATAACTCCGATTCTTCCACCACCGTGGATGTAGCTAGCTATAGCACCGTTTTCTATGTTGAATTTAACAAATCTTCTTACTGTCATGTTTTCGCCTAATTTAGCGATTAAAGCTGTTAAAGCTTCAGTTACAGTAGATTCACCATCAAATTTTTCAGCAACTAATTCTTCAACAGTTGTAGCTGAAGTGTTAGCAGCCATTTCTGCAACTTTTGTTGCAAATGAAACGAATTCTTCATTAGCAGCAACGAAGTCAGTTTCACAGTTAACTTCTACCATAGCAGCAGTTTTCTTGTCAGCTGAAACGAAAGTCTTAACTATACCTTCAGCAGCAACTCTACCAGCTTTTTTAGCAGCAGCAGCTAATCCCTTTTCTCTTAAAAATTCAACAGCTTTTTCTATATTTCCTTCAGTTTCAACTAAAGCCTTTTTGCAGTCCATCATTCCTGCGCCAGTCATTTCTCTTAATTCTTTAACTGATTTAGCAGTTATCATTATTAAATTCCTCCTTGACATTAAATGTAAACCTTATTTTAGGTTAAAAGGTAAATGAAGTTTCCCTCACCTACCTCTTAAAATTATTACTCAGCTAATTGTTCGCCTTGTCTTCCTTCGATAATTCCATCAGCAAGTTTAGCAGTTATTAATTTAACAGCTCTGATAGCGTCATCGTTTCCTGGGATTACGTAATCAACTTCTTCTGGGTCACAGTTAGTATCTACGATAGCTACTACTGGGATTCCTAAGATTTTTGCTTCAGATATAGCATTCTTTTCTTTTCTTGGGTCAACTACAAACATAGCTCCGATGTTGTTAACATCTAAGTTAGTGATACCACCAAGGTTAGTTTGTAATTTTTCCATTTCACCCTTTAATTTGATTACTTCTTTCTTAGGTAAAACTTCAAATGTTCCATCTTGTTCCATTTGTTGTAATTCTTCTAATCTCTTAATTCTAGTTTTGATAGTCTTGAAGTTAGTTAACATACCACCTAACCATCTGTTGTTAACGTAGTGCATGTTTGATCTTATAGCTTCTTCTTGAATAGCTTCTTGAGCTTGTTTCTTAGTTCCAACGAAAAGAATGTCTTTTCCTTCTGTTGATACTTCTCTAATGAAGTTGTAAGCTTCTTCTACCTTCTTAACTGTCTTTTGAAGATCTATTATATATATTCCGTTTCTTTCTGTGAATATATATGGAGCCATCTTAGGGTTCCATCTTCTTGTTTGGTGTCCAAAGTGAACGCCTGCTTCTAATAATTGTTTCATTGATATTACTGACATTTTGTTACCTCCTGGTTTTTCCTCCACAGCCTTCATTCTTATAAAGCTTCCCAAATTCAGGCACCAACTTTATAAATTGGGCTGTGTGCGTATTTTATTACCTAGGTTAGTATATCACAAGCTTCTTATACTAGCAACATATTTTTTGCATATTTTATCTTTCACGTCATAAAAGAATAAATTCACTATAATTTTATTACTTCTAAACACTAATATACTACCTTTTTAATAATAATTATCTTTCTTATTATTCCCGAAATACAAAATTATAAACAATTGATAAAATATAATAAGTCAATAAACAATCATTTACTGCATTTTTTACTTTTAACACATTATATAACCATATATATGCAAAAGAGATTATACTCTCGTATAATCTCCATTTATTTTTATCTTATTTTCTTTAATTCATCAATTAACTTTTCATTTAAAATTTTGATATGAGTTCCCTTCATACCTAATGATCTAGACTCAATTACACCAGCACTTTCGAATTTTCTTAAAGCATTAACAATAACACTTCTTGTAATTCCAACCTTATCAGCAATCTTAGAAGCTACTAATAACCCTTCGTTGCCATCTAATTCATTAAATATATGGTCAACAGCTTCCAATTCCGAATAAGATAAAGTTCCAATTGCTAATTGAACAACAGCTTTCTTTCTCGCATCATCTTCTAACTCATCTTGTTTAGCTCTTAACATTTCCATTCCAACTATAGTTGCACTATGCTCAGTTAATACTAAATCATCTTCAGTAAACTCATTACCAAATCTCGCTAAAAGTAATGTACCCATTCTTTCTCTATTTCCTATTATAGGTACTATAGTAGAAATTTTATTAGACACTTCGCAAACTCCCTCACCTTTAAAAACGCAATTCCCATTGCTTTTTGAATTTGCTAAAGTTTCTGTGATCTTTAATAAAGTTTCATTATATCCTAATGGAAATCTACCTTCATCTAAAACATATTTCTTCATTATTTCACATTCAAAATCTGTTGAAAAAGTATGTCCTAAAACTTTTCCCTTCCTACTAATAATATATACATTACATTCTAGCACTTCGCTTAAAAGATTGCATATATCATCAAATACAACTGGATCAGCTCCACCCGTTTGTAAAATCTTATTTAATCTTCTCGTTTTATTTAATAATGATGACAATTAAATACTCCCCCCATCATACTTCTTATCTACTAAATGTTAATTTTCTAAATAATCAAAATCTTATGATATCTCTTATCTTTTATAGTATCATAATAATTTTTTATTTACAACATATTTTACACTCTTTCGACACTCAGTTTTGTTAGGGGTTATATTTTATTCTTCCTTTTTGTCATTTTCTAACTTATCATTTTCTAAAGGCATTGTATTTCCACATTCACCATTTGAACAAACTGCATAATTTCCTTTTGTTTTAGAAAACTTCATTGTCATATAACTTCCACATTTAGGGCATGGTTCTTTAATTGGCTCATTCCAACTTACAAAGTCGCAGTTAGGATAATTTGAACATCCAAAAAACTTTTTACCCTTTTTGCTTCTTTTAGCTAATATCTTACCTCCACATTTAGGGCATGGCACATCTAACTCTTCAACTATAGGTTTTGCATTTTTACATTCTGGATATCCTGGACATGCTAAGAATGTTCCGTATCTACCTTTCTTTATAACCATCATTCTTCCACATTTATCACATGGAACATCGCTTACTTTATCTTCAATTACAACTTTAGAAATTTCTTTTTCTGCTTTTTCTATAGCAACTTGTAATGGTTCAAAGAATTCACCAACAACTTTTTTCCACTCTTCATTTCCTTCTTCAATATTATCCAGCTTTCTTTCCATTCCTGCTGTAAAATCTACATCAACTATTTGTTTAAAATAATCTGACATTATATTATTTACAATAAACCCTAATTCAGTAGGAATTAAATTCTTCTTTTCTCTTATTACATACTCTCTACTTAATAAAGTTGAAATAGTAGGTACATATGTACTTGGTCTACCAATTCCCTTTTCTTCAAGTAATTTTACAAAAGAAGCCTCTGTATATCTTGCAGGTGGTTGAGTAAAATGTTGTTTTCCTTCAACAGATGAAGGTTCTAATACTTCTCCCTCTTCTAAGCTTGGTAGTAATACATCATTTTCATCATCTTCTGTTGTATAATCATATACCTTCATAAAACCATCAAATTTTATTGTAGATCCAGAAGCTTTAAAAGTATATTTTCCATTAGCAATATCAATGCTATTTGTATTTAATGCACATGATGCCATTTGGCTTGCAATAAATCTTTTCCATATTAAGCTATATAACTTATATTGCTCAGGTGTTAAATTAGCCTTTGCTATTTCAGGTGTTATTTCTATATGAGATGGTCTAATAGCTTCATGAGCATCTTGAATATTCTTCTTGCCCTTATATACTCTTAACTTTTCTGGTATATATTCTTCACCATAGCTTTCTTTAATAAATTCAATTGCTCTTCCTTGTGCTTCTTCTGAAATTCTTACAGAATCAGTTCTCATATAAGTAATAAGCCCAACTGTACCAAACCCTTTAACATCTACACCTTCATATAAAGCTTGAGCTATTGACATTGTTCTTTTAGTAATAAAGTTTAATTTTTTAGCTGCTTCTTGTTGAAGAGTACTTGTTGTAAACGGTGGAAGTGGATTTTTTAGTCTGCTTCCTTTTTTAACTTTTTCTACCCTATATTCATTTTCTTTTAAATCACTTATTACCTTATTAGCTTCATTTTCATTGCTAATTTCTATTTTTTTATTTTCGTATTTCGTTAATTTAATTGGGAACTTTTTTCTTTCCTTCTTTAAAACACAATCAACGGTCCAATATTCTTTTGGTTCAAATGCTTTAATTTCTTCTTCTTTATCACATATTAATTTTAAAGCTGCAGATTGAACTCTTCCTGCGCTAAGTCCCCATTTTACATTTTTCCAAAGTATTGGACTTATTTCATAACCAACTAATCTATCTAAGACTCTTCTAGCTTGTTGAGCATCAACTAAATTTAAATTGATCTTTCTTGCTCCTTTGATAGATTCTTTTACAGCACCCTTTGTAATTTCATTAAAAACTATTCTACAAGTTTCATCTTCAGAAATTTTTAAAATATTTGCTAAATGCCAAGAAATAGCCTCTCCCTCTCTATCGGGGTCGGTTGCAAGATATATTTTATCTGCTTTCTTAGCTGCTTTCTTTAATTTAGCAATTAATTCACCTTTTCCTCTTATAGTTATATACTTTGGAGTAAAATTATCTTCTATATCAACACCTAATTTACTTTTAGGTAAATCTCTAACATGCCCCATTGATGCTTCAACTGTATAATTCTTTCCTAAATACTTACTTATTGTTTTTGCTTTTGCAGGTGACTCTACTATAACAAGATTCTGACCCATACCATCAACTCCTATATATTGCTTAGGAGCTTTTACCCCCCTAAAACATCTAACTAATCTTTACGTAATAATTGCCTGGCAGGCAAATAATTTCATTTTCATTTTGCATTTCAAATAATAACTCAAATAAAGCTATTCTGTCAATATTTACACTTCCAATTATTTTATCTATATGGATAGGTTCTTTTCCTATTATTTCTAACAAATTTACTTTTATGCTACTTTTTTTATTATTTTTACTTTCTTTTTTAATTATATTAAGAAAATCATATAAATCTTCTTTTCCTATAAAAGGGCTAGCACCCTGATGTATTAACAAATTACAACCAGCACTACTTTCATTAAATATTGGTCCAGGCACAGCTAAAACATCTTTCCCTTCATCTAAAGCATAATTTGCCGTAATTAAAGAACCACTTTTCCTTGATGCCTCTACAACTATTACCCCTTTATCACTAAAACCACTTATAATTCGATTACGCTTAGGAAAATTATACGATAATGGTTTAGTTCCTGGTAAAAATTCTGACATTAACAATCCTTCACTTACAATTTGATCATATAATTTTTTATTAAACCTAGGATAAACTACATCTATTCCACACCCTAATATCCCAATCGTTTTTCCCCCTCTGCTAAGTATCTGCCTATGCATTACAGAATCTATTCCTGCTGCTACACCACTTACCACTCCATAAGAAATATCAAATAATTCATTAGCTATAAATTTAGCAACCTGTTCTCCATAAATAGTATTTTTTCTTGAACCAACAACCGCTACCATTTTATAATTTACTAATGACAAATCTCCTTTATAAAATAATACATAAGGTGGATTATTAATACTCTTTAACTTTTGAGGATATAATTCTGATGCTAATGTTACGTATTTTATTCCATTTTTATGTAAATATTCTTCAAAAGCCTCTTCTTCAATAGTATTTCTATGCTTTAATCTAGATATAAAAAACCTATTTATTTCATTTTCATTAATTATATTATCAATATTATTATAAATATTTTCTTCATTATTATACTTTTCTATTAATTTAACCTTTGATTCTTCACTTATTTTCAATAAAATAAACCATATCTTATACTTATCCATCTACGTATACCTCTCTTTAAATTATTTCCCCAAAAACATTTTTTCTAAATCCTATTGCTTCAATAATATGATAATCCATTATTTCATCTCTACATTCTAAATCCGCTATAGTTCTTGCAACTTTAACTATTTTGGTATATCCTCTAAGTGTAATATCATATCTTTTATAATATGATTCAAGAACTTTTTTCCCTTCTTTACTTAAATTACACATTTTTAAAACATCTTTTCCAACTACTTCTGAATTATATCTATAATTTGATCCTTTAAATCTCTCTTTTTGAATTTCCCGTGCAAGTATTACTCTATGTCGCATATTGTCAGAATTAATTTTATCTTTTTCTCCATCAATCTCTGTAGATTTTATTCTTGGAACAAAATTTAAAATATCAATTCTATCTAATAAGGCTCTAGACATTCTATTAATATACCTTTTTTTCTCTATCTCACTACAAGTACATACTGAAGTAGAATCATAATCAAGCATTTTTCCACAAGGGCATGGATTAAATGTTCCAACTAAAATAAAATTACTTGGCAATGTATAACTTTCTTTTAACCTTGAAACATTTATAATTCTATCTTCTAATGGCTGCCTCAATAATTCTAAAATTTCCTTTTTAAACTCAAGAATTTCATCTAAAAACAATATCCCATTATGTGCAAGTGTTATTTCTCCAGCTTTAATATCCCTTCCCCCTCCGATTAAAGCAGTTTTAGTTATAGTATGATGAGGTGCTCTAAATGGCCTTTTTATATCATATCCATCATTTAACATCCCCGATACACTATAAATCTTTGCAACTTCCATTTGCTCTTCTAAAGTCATTGGAGGTAATATTGATGGTAAAGCTTTTGCTAACATTGTTTTACCACATCCAGGCGAACCAAAAAGCATAATATTATGTCCTCCGGCTGCAACTATCTCCATTGCATGCTTTGATGTATACTGTCCCATAATATCTTCAAATTTATTTATATAAATTTCTTTCTTAACTCTTTTTTTCTCTCTCTTATAAGGAAGTAAATCATTATTTTCAATAAAGGAAATTGCTTGATTTAAAGTTTTAAAAGGATAAAAATTTCCTAATACAAAGCTTCTCATTTCCTTTAAATTTTCCAACGGAAATATGAAGTTTTTCTTTTCATTAATATCTCCTTCAAAAATTATAGGGATAGCTCCTTTAATGCCCTTTAATTCACCATTTAATGATAACTCTCCAAAGATAATATAATCATCTAATTCTTTCTCATCTATTTGTCCTGAGGCCATTAAAATTCCTAACGCAATAGGCAAATCTAATAGTGTCCCAATCTTTCTCACATCAGCCGGAGCTAAGTTTATAGTAATTCTCCCTAAAGGAAATTCATAACCACTATTTACAATTGCAAGTCTCACTCTCTCCTTAGATTCTTTAATCGATATATCAGGTAATCCAACTATATTAAATATAGGTATACCTTTCGTTATATCTACTTCAACATTAATCAATACTCCATCTAGCCCACTATGAGTTGCACTTATTATTTTTATAGCCATGTTTTTAAATCACAATCCCTTCATATTTCAATAGTACCTCTTCATTATTGACAATGTGATATTTCTTTAATCTCAAATGAATAAAAATAATTTCATAGTCCATCATTAAAATAAGGAGTGATTTTATGAATAATTACAAAAAGTTAATTGGTGAATTTGGTGAAAGTTTAGCTCGTGATTACCTAATATCTAAAGGTTATAGAATTTTAAATATGAATTATAGAAATCGATTTGGCGAAATCGACATTGTGTGTATGAATAAAGATTTGCTAATTTTTTGCGAAATAAAAAGTAGGTACTCAAATTCATTTGGTTTCCCAATAGAATCTGTTACCTACTATAAACAAAATCAAATTATTAAACTCTCAAAATTATATTCAATGTCTAAAAAATATTTTGATTACAATATTAGATACGATATAATCGAAATAATATTTAACAACTTAAACTCTTCTTATATTATTAATCATATAGAAGATGCTTTTAGAGCATATTAACTAACGTTCTAATATATTATTTAAAAATGACATTCTATGTATTTCTGTTGGCCCATATTCTTTAAGCCCTTCTATATGCTTAGATGTTCCATAACCTACATTTTCTTCAAAAGCATAATATGGGTATTTTTTTGAATATTCCTTCATTAAGTTATCTCTATATACTTTTGCAACTATAGATGCAGCTGCTATGCATGCAGATTTTGTATCTCCTTTAATAACAGATTTATTAGGTATTTTTATTCCCTTTACTGTATATCCATCAGATAAAACTAAATCTGGTTTAACTTCTAAACTATTGCATGCTTCAAGAAATACTTCATTATTACAAACACCAATTCCTCTAGAATCTATTTCCTTTGAATCACGCGAAGCAATATGATAAGCTAATGCCTTTTCTTTTATAACTTCTGCTAACTCTTCTCTTTTCTTTTCATTTAACTTCTTAGAGTCATTTATCCATAATATTAACTCTTCATCTACAACATTTAAATCTAATACTACAGCACATGAAACAATTGGTCCCGCTAATGGTCCTCTCCCAACCTCATCAACACCAGCAATAATATTAAATCCTTCAAAAGACTTATCAAAATCATACATACTTCTTACTCTTTTGATTTCATTTTCTATCTTTTCCTTAGCTCTTTGAAGTTTATCACCTAAGCTATTGATATTTTTTCTTTTATCAGCCTTTAATATATCTATAATATTAATTAATTCTTGAGAATCATGTAATTCATTGACATTAATTTCATCAACTTTTTCTTTAACAATTTTATAGCTTAAACCGCTAATATCCATAGTTAATATATCCATTATCTCTTTTCCTTTTTCTTTTCATTTCTCTTTTCTTTTCTTATTCTTCTTTTTCTTTCTTTTTCAGTTTCTTCTTTTACTACAGTTTCAACTTCTTCAAAAACATCATCAGGACGCTCTAAAGAAATCTTTCCTAGCTTTCCACCTCTAAATTCATCAATAAGCATTACGGCAATTCTATTATAATTAATTTCATTACGAGCCATAATACATCCTCTTTTTCTTGCAATGGCATCAAGATTATCTAATGGATTTTCTTGTATTTCTGTAATACCAAATCTTTCTATCAATCTATCTGGATAATACTCTTGAAGTCTTTCAACAAGCTTAAGCGCTAATTCTTCTATATCCATTATTTCATCTTTTATAGCTCCTGTGAAGGCTAAATTTAACGCAGTTCTCTCATCTTCAAATTTAGGCCATAATACACCTGGAGTATCTAACATTTCCATATCAAGAGATGTCTTTATCCATTGCTTGCTCTTAGTAACACCAGCTCTATCTCCTGTTTTAGCAATATTATTTCTTGCCATTTTATTTATAAATGTAGATTTACCACAGTTAGGCACACCAACTACCATAACTCTCATCATAAATTTAACTAATCCTTTAGCTTTAGCTCTTTCATGCTTTTCTTTTAATAGTTCTAATAATGCAGGTTTTATTTGTTGTAATCCTTGACCTTTTAAACAATTAACTTCTAAAACCTTAACATTTTCATTAGATAATTCTTTTATCCAATCTTTAGTTACCTTTGCTTCCGTCAAATCACTTTTATTTAATAAAATTATTCTTGGCTTTCCAGCACAAAGTTTATCTATATCTGGGTTTGCAGAACTTCTTGGAATTCTAGCATCCCTAATTTCTATTACAGCATCAACAAGCTTTAAATTATCTTCAATTTCTCTTTTTGTTTTTTTCATATGACCCGGGAACCAATTTATTGTAGCCATAATTCATCCTCCTTTAACTAAATATCTATTATTTATTCTTAACAATTATATTTATCTAAATCAACTTTCAATAAATATTGAACTTTAAGTTTTGTTAAGTTAATTAAAATTTCTTTTATTAAGTTTAAATCCTTCA
This sequence comes from Clostridium sp. K04, assembly GCF_019734375.1. Lineage (NCBI taxonomy): Bacteria > Bacillati > Bacillota > Clostridia > Eubacteriales > Clostridiaceae > Clostridium > Clostridium sp. K04. The sequence goes on along the minus strand of NZ_JAASHD010000005.1, from coordinate 100,738 downwards.
AATGAAACTCAACTCTCTTCCATAGCTGAGTACACTAAAGTGTACCTTCAACTTAGCAAATTAAAATTTGGACTTTCAAGCAAGTTCAACTAACTAAATCGAAGATTTAGAGTTTCACTTATATTATTGCAAACAAAAAGGGACTTAATACTAAGTCCCTTAATATCTTTATTAACTTTAAATTATCTAGTTAATAATTCTTTAACTTTAGCAGCCTTACCTACTCTATCTCTTAAGTAGAATAACTTAGCTCTTCTTACTTTACCTCTTCTTGTAACTTCCATCTTTTCGATGATTGGTGAGTTAACTGGGAAAGTTCTTTCAACTCCAACTCCGTAAGCTAATCTTCTTACAGTGAAAGTTTCTCTTAAACCACCGTTTTGTCTCTTTATAACAGTACCTTCGAACATTTGAATTCTTTCTCTGTTACCTTCTTTAACTTTAACGTGTAATTTAACATTATCCCCAACGTGGAATTCTGGTAAATCAGTTCTGATTTGTTCTGCTTCTATAGCTCTTAATATTTCGTTCATCGTGCATTCCCTCCTAAATTGATAATTGACGCTCTTAACAAAACTTTGACAGCGGAACGCCCGTACTAGCACAAAAGTTATTGTAACATAAGTTTTTTTATATTTCAAGATATTATTTTTTACTATTTAATAATTTTTTATCCTCTTTTGTCAAAATAACATTTTTATATAAATCTGGTCTTCTTTCCCTTGTAATTTCTAGAGACTTTAATCTTCTCCATTTTCTAATATTCTCATGATGTCCTGAAATTAATACTGCTGGTACACTTTCTCCCTCAAAAACTTCCGGTCTTGTATATTGTGGATATTCTAATAATCCATCAGAAAAAGATTCATCTTCATGACTTTCAGATTTATTTAAAACACCAGGAACTAATCTCAAAATAGAATCTATTACTGGAATAGCAGCCATTTCTCCACCTGTTAATACAAAATCTCCAAGTGAAATTTCTAAATCTACTTCTTTAAATGCTCTTTCATCTATTCCTTCATAATGTCCACAAAGGAAAATTAAATTTTCTTCTTTGGACAATTCTTCTGCCATTTTTTGATTAAATGTTTTTCCTTTAGGACCTAAAAAAATAACCTTCCCATTATTATTTTTTCTACATGCTCTTATAGCATCTACTACTGGTTGAGCTGCCATTACCATACCAGCTCCACCCCCATATGGATAGTCATCAACCTTTTTATGTTTATTTAAAGTATAATCTCTAATATTTTTAGTATTAATAGAAATTAATCCTTTTTCTTGTGCTTTTCCTATTATACTATGATTAAATATATTAAACATTTCAGGGAAAAGAGTAAGAATACTAATCTTCATCCATCCATTCTCCTACTGGTTTTATAGTTATTTTTCTTTCTTCTATATTAATATCCAACACTATATCTTTTAATACAGGTATTAGTAATTCTTTAGGTTTTCTAATCCAATATACATCATTATTTTTAGTTTGAATAACATCATATATTTTACCTAATTCTTTACCAGTTGTATCGAATACTGTACATTCTCTTAAATCAGCTAAGAAATAGCAATCTTCTTCAAGTTCAACTGCATTTTCTCTTTCTACTTCCATAAACTTTTCCTTAAGTCTTTCAGCATCTTCAATTTTATTGATTCCTTCAAGCTTAACTATAACCCTATCTTTTTGATATTTACAGCTTTCTATCTTAACTTCTTTACCATTTATTAATACATGCTCTAAATCATCAAACCTTCTCATATCATCAGTTAATGGAATAACTTTAACTTCACCTTTTAAACCATGAGTATTTACTATCTTACCTACTTTTAAATTTTTACTCACAAACTTCACCTCTTATGTAGCTTTATTTTTTCCTATATTATTTATATCAAACTTTTCATCTTTTAGCAAAGTAATTATTGTTTACCTCTACATTAATGTACATATTAAATTCATCATGAAATAACCCTATTTTTATAATAAAAAAAGAGTTAGGAAAATCCTAACTCTTTACATCGATAATTTCAACTACTGCTTTTCGATCTTCGTTTAGTGCTGCGGCTTTTACTACGGTTCTAATAGCTTTCGCTACTCTACCTTGTTTACCGATTACCTTACCCATATCTTCAGGAGCAACCCTTAATTCAAGAATTAAGTCTTGCTCTCCTTGAACTTCATTTACACGAACTTCATCAGGATTATCCACTAGGGATTTAGCAATTATTTCAACTAAATCTTTCATAAGAGTCTGCAAATACATTATGTACTATGCAGAGTTCACCTCCCAAAAATTACTTGTTAAGACCTACTGTGTTGAATAATCTCTTAACTACATCTGTAGGTTGTGCACCATTGTTGATCCACTTTGTAGCTTTTTCTTCATCGATTTTGATTTCTGCAGGTTCTGTTATTGGATTGTAGTACCCGATTTCTTCGATGAATCTACCATCTCTTGGGCTTCTTGAATCAGCAACAACAACTCTGTAGAAAGGAGCTTTCTTAGCACCCATTCTTCTTAATCTGATTTTTACTGCCATTAATTTCACCTCCTTCAAAGGGTTATATATATAAACTCTTAAAAAGGTAATTTACCAAATAGACCTTTCTTGGACTTTTTAGTCAATGACTTCATTTGCTTCATTTGCTTTCTCATCATTTCGTGTCCTTTTATGAGTTTGTTAACTTCTTGTAATGATGTACCAGACCCCATAGCTATTCTCTTCTTTCTTGAAGAAGATCCTACTATAAGTTTTGGGTTTCTTCTTTCCTTTGGAGTCATTGAATGTATTATTGCTTTTACTCTAGCTAATTGCTTTTCACCAGCATCAAAGTCAATTTCCTTCATTTCCTTAGGAACCCCCGGTATCATCTCCATGATTTTACTCAATGATCCTAATTTTTTCATCTGCTCCATAGCAGTTAAATAGTCATCATAAGTAAAGTCATTTTCCATCATTTTTTGACCTAACTCTTTAGCTTCTTTTTCATCAATAGCTTCTTGAGCCTTTTCGATTAATGAAAGTACATCACCCATACCTAATATTCTATTAGCCATTCTATCTGGATGGAATACTTCAAAATCGTTCATCTTTTCCCCAACACCAATAAATTTAATTGGTTTTTGAGTCATATGTCTAATTGATAAAGCAGCTCCACCTCTTGTATCTCCATCAAGCTTTGTTAATATAACTCCTGAGATATCAAGTGCTTCGTTAAAGGTTTCTGCAACATTCACAGCATCTTGCCCTGTCATTGAGTCAACAACAAGTAAGATTTCTGAAGGATTAACTTCAGCCTTTACATCTTTAAGTTCAGTCATCAGCTCTTCATCTATATGAAGTCTACCAGCTGTATCTATAATTACAACATTATTTCCGTTTTCCCTACCGTATTTTATACCTTCTTTGGCAATTTGTACAGGGCTAATTTTATCACCCATTTGGAAAACTGGAATGTCAATTTGCTTTCCTACTACCTCTAATTGTTTAATAGCTGCTGGTCTATATATATCACATGCAACTAAAAGAGGTTTCTTGTTCTTGTCTTTTCTTAATTGTAGTGCAAGTTTACCAGCCATTGTGGTTTTACCCGCTCCTTGTAGCCCAACTAACATAATAACAGTTGGTCCTACACTTGAGAAGTTAATTTTACTTTCACTACCACCCATAAGATCTGTAAGTTCATCATTAACAATCTTGATGACTTGCTGAGCAGGTGTTAAGCTTTCTAAAACTTCACTACCTACACATTTTTCACTAACATTTTTAACAAAAGTTTTTACAACTTTAAAGTTAACATCAGCTTCTAATAATGCAAGTTTTACTTCTCTCATGGCTTCTTTTATATCTTTTTCACTTAATTTACCTTTGCCTCTAAGTTTCTTAAACGTTTCTTGTAACTTATCAGCTAAACCTTCAAAAGCCATGGTAACCCTCCTATGCCTATAAATTTTCTAGTGCTTCTTTATAACTCGTATAATCTTCATTTGATAAAGAATATTTCTCATTAATTTTTTCTAATAAATTAATAATTTTCTTTTCTTTTTCAAAAGACTTTTGTAGTAAATTTAATTTACTTTCATAGGCTAGAAATTGTTTATAGCATCTTTTTATAAGGTCATGAATCGCTTGGCGACTCGTGTTGTTTAATTCAGCAATCTCAGCTAATGATAAATCCTCATTGTAATATAGCTCCATGATACTTTTTTGCTTTTCCGTAAGTAATGGACCATAAAAATCCATTAATAAGGAAATCTCAACTCTATCTTCCATGCATATCACCTTACCCACATATGAGATTCTAACAGAATAATAATTAGGTGTCAAGTATTTTTACTTAACACTTAATTATTTTTTTAAATCTCAATATAAAGTGCTAAACTACTGCTATTCCTATGATTTTATACCTATTGGTATCTATAGTTATTTTAATTAGTAAAATAATTTTTAGCAACAAATTTTTTTAGTTAATACTTTTGAGTTTATAGTTAATAGTTAGGATTAAAACTTCTTTAAGAAGTTTTATATATTTTATAAATTTAGCACCAGCTAAATTTAACCCTTAACTCTTAACTTTTAACTAAAATAGTGCTTCTACAAAGCTTTCTGGATCGAAAACTTGTAAATCATCAATACCTTCTCCTACACCTATATACTTAACAGGTATGTTTAAAGTATTTTTAATTGAAATTACAACTCCACCTTTAGCTGTTCCATCAAGTTTAGTTAATATTATTCCATCTATCGGACAAACATCCATAAATTGCTTAGCTTGAATTACAGCATTTTGACCTGTTGTTCCATCTAAAACTAATAAAGTTTGCTTATGAGCGCCAGATAACTCTCTATCTATTACTCTATTAATTTTACCTAACTCATCCATTAAGTTCTTCTTGTTGTGTAATCTACCTGCTGTATCACAAATTAGCAAATCAACACCTCTTGATTTAGAAGCATTAATAGCATCAAATACTACAGCTGCAGGATCTGATCCTTCTTCATGCTTAACTATATCAACTTTTGCTCTTTCACTCCAAACAACTAATTGATCAATAGCTCCAGCTCTAAAAGTATCTGCTGCTGCAAGTAAAACTTTTTTCCCTTCAGCTTTATTCATTGCCGCAAGTTTACCTATACTAGTAGTTTTACCAACACCATTTACACCTATTACCAAAATTACTTCTTTTCCAGTAACACTTTCTTCACTTTCTTCATTATTATCCTTCATCATATCAGCTATTACACTCTTTAATGCAGGTCTAACTAATTCAACATCATTAATTTTTTCTTTTCTTATTTTATCTTTTAATCTATCGATAATTTCCATAGTAGTATCCATACCTATATCAGCCATTATAAGTATTTCTTCTAATTCCTCATATAAATCATCATCAATAGTTACAGCTAAATTTAAAGCTTCATTTATTTTATCTGTTAACGCATTTCTTGTTTTAGTTAATCCATTTTTAAGATTGTTAAATAATTTTCCAAACATAATCTTAACTCCTCCTAATTATTAGATAAGTCTACTGATACTACTTTTGATATTCCCTTTTCTTCCATAGTTATACCATACATTACATCACTAGCTTCCATTGTTCCTTTTCTATGTGTTATTACTATAAATTGAATATTTTCAGAAAATGCTTTTAAGAATTCTGCATATCTATAAACATTTGCATCGTCTAAAGCAGCCTCTATTTCATCAAGAATACAGAATGGCGTAGGTTTCATTTTCAATATTGCAAATAATAATGCAATTGCAGAAAGAACCTTTTCTCCCCCTGACATTAAATTAATGTTTTGAAGCTTCTTCCCTGGTGGTTCAACATTAATAATTATATTAGAATTTAATATATCATCTCCACCTAAAATAAGCTCTGCACTACCACCTTTAAATAATTCTCTAAAAGTTTCTCCAAAGTTTTCGTTTAAAATCTTAAAGTTTTCTTTGAATAACTCCTGCATTTGGATTGTCATTTCTTCAATAACCCCAATAAGCTCTTCTTTAGCCTTTTGTAAATCTAATTCTTGAGATGACATAAATTCATATTTTTCACAAACTTCATCATATTCAACAATTGCTGATAAATTTACAGTTCCTAAAGAAGCTATCTTTGATTTAAGTATTGAAATTTCTTCTTTTAAATCATTAACACTTTCAACTTCTATAGCAATTTCTTTTGCTTCTGCAAGAGTTAAATTTAATTCTGTATTCAATCTATTATATAATGACTCCTGTTCGCTTTCTATTCTAGCAAATTGTATTGCCCTTTTATTAAGCTCACCTTCATCTATCCTTATAGCTTCAATTATTTCATTAGTAGAACTTTCTTTAACTTTATATTCATCTTTAATTTTGACTTTTAAAATTTCATCTTCCTTAAAAATATTTTCAAGTTCTATTACTCTTACTTCAATTTCCTTTAATACATTTTTCTTATTATTAACATCTTCACCTAAAGCTTTTATATTGTCTTTGTTATTAGCTATACCTACTAATAATTGCTTTATTTTTACTTCTTTTTCTCTTATCTCTAAATTTTTAGATGATAATTGCATTCTTTGACCTTGAAGACTTTCTTCTAATGTAGCACTATTAACCTTTAAATTAACTAATAATTCCTTTTGTCTTTCTCTTTCTTTAGTATTATTAACTAATTCCTCTTCTATAACTTTTAATCTTTCTTTACGTTCTTCTCTTTTTGCATCTAATTTATTTAACTCTTCTTTCTTAATTTCAAGTTTTTCAATTAAATACTTAATATTACGTTTATTTTCTTCTATATCTTTTTTTGCTTTTTCTATACCTTTACTTAGCTTATCTCCATCATTAACAAGCGCTTTTATATCTCCATCTAAAACTGTTAATTCGATGTTTTTACTGTGTATTTCTTCTCTTTTATTTAATATTTCCTCGTCTAACTCTTTAATAGTACGTTTTATTTCATTAAACACATTAACTTCATTATTATAAGTTTCTTTTAACTTTAAAATATTTGAAGCAAGCTCTTCAATTTCTCTTTTTCTACCAAGAAGATTTGCATTCTTCCCCTGAATACTTCCTCCAGTTAGTGCTCCCCCTGGATTAATTACCTCACCAGTTAAAGTTACAATCTTATAATTATGTCTTCCTATTTTAGAAATATTAAGAGCACAATCCATATCTTCAGCAATAATAGTTCTACCTAAGTTGTAGTCAATTACACCTTTATATTTTACATCATACTTTAAAATATCTGATGCAATCCCTAAGTATCCTTTAGCTTTTTGAATTTCTACAGGTACATCTAATCTTTTCCCCTTAATTATATTAAGTGGCAAGAATGTAGCTCTTCCAAGACCTCTTGATTTTAAATAAGATATTAAATTTTTCGCATCATTTTCAGTAACCGTAATAACATTAGAAATTGATCCACCTAATGCAATTTCAATAGCTGTTTCATATTGCTTTTCTACTTCAAAAACTTCTCCAAGAACCTTAATATCTTTTATTCCTTGTACTCGCCCTTTTTCAATATGATCCATTAAATTCTTAACAGTCCTATTATATCCCTCATAATGCTTTTCTAAATTAGATAAAGTTGTATGAGTTGCTTCTGATTCATTTATTTTCTTAGATAACATCTTTAGCTTATTATCTTTATTATTTAAATTAGAATGCGTCTTAGATAATTCTTTTCTTATAGAAACTACTTCCTCTTCAATACTTGAAATATCATCTCTTGTATTTTTAAGCTTTTGCTTAAATTCTTCAATAGTTCCTACATTTATAGCTAAATTACCTTCTAAAGTTACTATAGAACTTTCTAAAGACTCTTCAATTTCATTTTTATCTTTAATATCTTTTTCTAATAATTGAATACTATTATTAATATTCGAATTCTTAGAAATAATTTCATACTCATTATTTTTAAGAGTTGATAACTCTCTTTGTGTTTTATCTATTTTTATAGTAATTTCATTAATTAAAGATTCTATCTCTCTTATTTCAGTAGTTTTATCTTTATTTTCCTGAGCCTTAGCATTTAAACTTTCTTCTAACTCTCTTTTTTCAATATATAATCTATCTAAAGAATCTTTAAGTCCTTTTATTTCATTTTCTTCTTTTTCAATTAATGAAGTAAAATTATTAATTCTTTCATTAAAAAGTTCAATATCTCTATTATGATTAGAATGTTCTTCTTTTTTGTTATAATATTCTTCTTTTTCTAACTTATTTTTTCTCTCTAAGCCTTCGACTTTTTCTTGTAGTTTATCAAGTTCTTCTTTAAATCTTCTAAGTTCTTCCCTCTTTTTATCTACAACTTCTTGTCTCTTTTCTATTTCAGAACTTAATCCTTCAATATCTATAGATACTTTATCAATATAGTTTACTAAAACAGAAACCTCTTTAACGTTTAACTGCTCAGCCAACTCTTTATATTTTAGAGCCTTCTCTTTTTCAACTCTTAATGGCTCTAGTCTTTCTTCATATGTAGCAATAATATCTCTAATTCTAACAAGATTATTATCTGTATTATCAAGCCTTTTTTCTGCTTCTTCTTTTCTAGACTTATATTTTACAATTCCTGCTGCCTCTTCAAGAAGAGCTCTTCTCTCTTCTGGTTTACCACTTAATATAGCATCTATTTTACCTTGTCCAATTATAGAATATCCCTCTTTACCTATTCCTGTGTCCATAAATAATTCAGTAATATCCTTTAATCTACATTTTTGATTATTAATTAAATATTCTGTTTCACCTGATCTAAATATTCTTCTTGTAACAGTTACCTCATTATATTCAGTTGCTAATTCACCATCTGAATTATCTAATGTAAGAGATACTTGTGCAAGTCCTAGAGGTTTTCTAAATTGAGTCCCAGAGAAAATTACATCTTCCATCTTCCCCCCTCTAAGACTCTTAACACTTTGCTCTCCTAAAACCCATCTTACAGAGTCAGATACGTTACTCTTACCGCTACCATTAGGTCCAACTACTGCTGTTACACCTTTTTTAAACCTTAGCTCTGTTTTATCTGCAAAAGATTTAAATCCACGTATCTCAAGCGACCTTAAAAACATAAATACACTCCTTATCTAATTTAGAAAATTGCTGGTACTAACCCAAGTATAAATGCAATTAGCATAAACACTGTAATAACATAAAGCATTTTTTGTCTTGTCTTTGCCTTCATAAATAACACACTCCATTCTTCCTTTAGTTTATATTAAAGCTAAAGAAATATCAATAAAGCAATGACAAGATTCAAAAGGTGTAAATAAAGATTGCTTAATTCCTTATTTTGTACCCCTTGCCCTTGTCATATAAGTCAAATTTATCTCATGGCTAGCTATCTGTAACACTCTCACTTCTTTAGTATAGAGATAACAACTGGCACAGCCCTAAATATGAAATTTTAATCTTAATGAGAAATTAAAACTCTATCTTAAGCTTAAAATTCAGTTTATATTTTAAATTCTTCTACTTTTTCAATAACAGTTAATTTTAGCCTACCCTTTTTTATTTTATTATTTGTATGTACATATGTCTTGCTATTTCTGCTATTTAAAAATTTATTAAAATAATACTTTCTATTAGTATATAATTTACTAATATCTTTTTCATTTATTTCTATAATTATATCTTTTTCTTGTGGCGCTTTTTCCTTTAGACTTTCACAAATTAAATACCCTTCAACAAGTTCCCTAAATGCAGGGTGGAAAGGACCATCAACTATATCTTTTCCTGTAGTAATAGTATCTGTTGGCTGAAGGCCAATTCTTATTACTTTTACTTTAGCTTCATTATATAATTTTAACATTTCTGCTGAAATATATACAGCTTCATCTAATGAATAAGGCTTATAATCTCCTCTATTATACATATCTTCCATTGGAGTATCCTTAATGACTAATGATGGATATATTCTACAAATATCTGGCTTCATTGCTATAGATTTTTTAGCACTTTCAATATCTATTTCAAAATTATCACCTGGTAATCCTGGCATTATTTGATGCCCTAAAGTGAACCCAGCTTCCTTTATTAATTTTGATGCTTTTTCAACATGCTCTACAGAATGACCTCTTCCTGATTTTCTTAATACTTCATCATTTAAGGATTGCACTCCTAACTCAATTATATCTACACAGTATTCCTTTAAATAACTTAAAATATATGGAGATATGGCATCTGGTCTTGTAGATAACCTTATTTTGTTAATTGACCCTTTTTGTTTATATTCCCTAGCTACTTCTAGCAATTCTTTTTGTTTAGCCACACTAATAGCTGTAAATGTTCCACCAAAGAATGATACTTCTACTGTAGCACCTTTGTTAATTGTGCTTAAATACTCTTCAATTGTATTTCTTACATCTTCAGCAAATACTTCTTCATATTTCCCTGCAATTCTATCTTGATTACAAAAAACACATTGATGAGGACATCCTTGATGTGAAATAAAAATAGGAATTATATAATAATTCTTACTCATTTTTTTCCTCCAAAATTTCTAATGCTGCCTTTGCTGCATTTTGTTCAGATTCTTTTTTACTATATCCTTCTCCACATGTTAATTCTTTATTATCAATAATTAGTTTTGTGTAGAATTTTCTTCTATGTGGTGGTCCTTCAAACTTAATAAGCTCATAAACTATCGATATTTCACCATTTTTTTGAAGATATTCTTGCAATCTAGTCTTATAATCTAAAATAATATCATTATTTATCGCTTTTTTAATTATTTCTTCAAATCTACCTATAATATAATCCTTAGTAAATTCTAATCCCTTATCTAAGTATATAGCTGCAATTAAAGCTTCAACTGCATCGGCAATTAATGAAACTCTTTCACGCCCTCCTGTTAACTCTTCACCTTTACTCATTCTTAAAAGATATCCTAAATTAAGAGATTTACCTATTTCATATAATGAATTTTCACAAACAATCAAACTACGAATTTTTGTTAATTCACCTTCGCTTTTATCTTTATAATTTAAAAATAAGTATTCAGTTATGCATACTTGAAGAATAGCATCTCCTAAAAATTCAAATCTTTCATTATACTCTTCATCTCTATGCTGATTTGCATAAGATGAATGTGTTAAAGCCGTAAGCAATAATTTAGGTTCATTAAATTTAATCCCTATTATTTCTTCCGCTTCTTTCTGATAGAAATTATTCATTTTTTACACTCCTTCAAGTTTATTCTTCAACTTGCTTACAAAAACAAATTCAAGAATAAACTATTTGATAAATTTTACTTAAAGTAATTTATAACATAAAATCCCGCAAATTCTGCGGGATCTTATTTATTCCTCAACATGTGACTTTACATATTTAACTACATCGCCAACAGTTACAAAACCTTCAGCATCTTCGTCTGGTATTTCCATATCTAACTCATCTTCTAAAGCCATTATTAACTCAACGATATCTAAAGAATCTGCATTTAAGTCTTCTAAAAATGATGAATCCATAGTAATTTCATCTTCACTAATGCTTAACTTATCAGCAATGATTTCTCTAACTTTCTCAAACATTCTTTCACCTCCTAAACACACCCATTTAGATAATATTATATATTTTTAATACAGTCAATATGCATTACTTATATTTATTATGAAAATAAATTTAAAGATTATAAATTTCTAAATACATAATATTAAATAAACTTTTATGCTTTTAATTCTAATTCAACTTTAATTTTATCTAACACTTTATTATCATAAAATTGTTTACTTTGTCTTATAGCATTTTTAAAGGCCTTCCCATCTGAACTTCCATGTGCTTTAATGCATATACCATCAACACCTAAGAAAGGAGCCCCTCCATATTCCTTATAATCAAATCTTTTCTTTATATCTTTAAAAACAGGTTTCAATAAAAGTGCACCAATTTTTGCAGTTATCCCTGAAGATAACATACCGTCCTTAACAATATTTAATACTGTTGATGCCGTACCCTCATACATCTTTAATATAGTATTCCCTGCAAAGCCATCACAAACAAGTACATTTGTATCCCCTAAAGTAACATCTCTAGGCTCAACATTACCAATAAAATTAAGAGTTTCTTCATTCTTTAATAATTGGTATGTATTCTTTGTTAAATCATTTCCTTTTTCTTCTTCTGCTCCAATATTAACTAATCCAATGCTAGGATTCTCACCATTTAGCACACCTTTATAATATTCTTTTCCCATATGTGCAAATTGAACTAAATATTCCGGTTTACAATCTACATTTGCTCCAGCATCAACAATCATAAATGGTGCATTCTTTCCTGGCATAATAGGTGCTAAGGCTGGTCTTTTAACCCCCTTAATTCTTCCAACTATAAAATTACAGCCAGCTAAAAAAGCTCCAGTGCTTCCTGCAGATAATACTGCATCACACTTTTTCTCTTTAACAAGACTTAAAGCTTTACAAAGACTTGAATCTTTTTTCTTTCGTATAGCCATAACTGGATGCTCATTAGTACTTATAACTTCTTTAGCATCAACTATGTTAATTTTGTCACCATTGTAACCTTCCTTTGCTAACTGCTCCTTAATAACCTCTTCTGGGCCTGTAATATAAAATTCCAAATCGTTATATTCATTTAAAGCTTGAATAACACCATTAATAACTGCTTGTGGTGCATTATCTCCACCCATACCGTCTATAGCAATTCTCATTTCTTTCACCCCTTATTTCTTTATATACAAAGAAAAGAAAGTCAAATGACTTTCTTTTATTCTTCAGTTGAAGCAACTACTTCTTTACCTTTGTAGAATCCACAGTTCTTACAAACTCTGTGAGCCATCTTCATTTCGTGGCATTGTGGACATTCAACTATTCCTGGTAAGCTTAACTTAAAAGTTTGAGCTCTTCTAGAATCTCTCTTTGCTCTATATGTCTTTCTAGCTGGATTTCCCATTATTACACCTCCTTATTCCCCAAACAACTCTCTAAGCTTTGCAAGCCTAACATCTACATCATAATCTAAACAACTACAATTTTCAACATTTTTATTCGCACCGCATACAGAACATAGTCCTTTACAGTCCTCTTTGCAAAGTCTTTTGATAGGTAAGGTTGAAATAATACAATTTTCAATAATTTCGGTAATATCAATTGTATCACCATCTACAAACATTATTCCATCATCTTCAAGATCTGGATCGTTTGTAAACCTTTCTTCTATATCAATATCTATTGGATAGATAAAGGTATCTAAGCATCTCGAACAATTTAACTTTAGTTTTGTTTTTATCGAAGCCTCTATTAATATAACATCTTTTTCAGATATTGCAACCCCTTTAACATCAACTTTTTCAATTGCTCTAATTTCTTCTCCTTCGAATTCAAAAGGTTCTAACTCGAATGATAAAGATATTTCTTTTTTCCTATTTTTTTTAGACAATAAATCTGAAAAATTAATAATCATATCTTATGCTCTGGAAGATTTCCTCATACCTTTAAAGGTATATTATACTTTATGTATAGCTCGAGCCAAGCGATTTTTCACTCCTCGCCAAAATTTACTGAATTCAAACACAATTTATTATATAAAGCTAAGACATAAAAGTCAAGCTTATTTACATAATTACTTTTGTATTAATTCTAAAGTGTCTCTTGCAATCATTAATTCTTCGTTTGTAGGTATAACAAATGCTTTAACTTTGCATCCTGGTTTTGATATTTCTCTTACCTTACCTCTAACATTGTTAGCTTCTCTATCTACTTCTACTCCTAAGAATTCTAATCCCTTTAAGCACTCTTCTCTAGTTTCTGGACCATTTTCTCCAACACCAGCAGTAAATACTATAGCATCAACTCCGCCCATAATTGCAGCATAAGATCCTATTGTAGCTCTTACTTTATATTCAAATACTTTAAGTGCTAATATAGCTCTTGGATCTTTATCTTTGAATGCTCCATCTTCAATATCTCTGAAATCTGAGCTTATTCCTGAAATTCCAAGAACACCTGATTTTTTGTTCATTAAATCATTTACTTCATCAGCTGATAAACCTTCTTCTTTCATTAAGAAAGTAACTATTGCTGGATCAATGTTACCACATCTAGTTCCCATAGCAACTCCTTCAAGTGGTGTGAATCCCATTGAAGTATCTACAGAAACACCATTTTTAACAGCACATACACTTGCACCGTTTCCTAAATGACAAGTGATTATTTTTAAATCTTTAATATCTCTTCCCATAACTTCTGCTACTTTTTGAGAAACATATTTATGAGAAGTACCGTGGAATCCATATTTTCTTATTCCATGTTTTTGATATAATTCATATGGTAAAGCATAAATGTATGCTTCTTCTGGCATAGTTCCATGGAAAGCAGTATCAAATACAGCTACCATTGGTGTATTTGGCATTAATTCTTCACAAGCATTAATTCCTATCATATTAGCTGGGTTGTGAAGTGGTGCTAATTTAAAGCATTCTTCTATGTATGCCTTAACTTCATCGTTTATTACAACTGATTGATTGTATTTTTCACCACCGTGAACAACTCTATGTCCTACTGCTGAGATTTCATCCATAGATGAAATAACTCCATTTTTCTCATCAACTAAAGCTTCTAAAACTAGCTTTATTGCATCCTTATGATCTGCCATTGGTTGTTTTATAATGTATTTATCTCTACCTTCAACCTTTTGAGTTAAAACAGAGCCTTCAATTCCTATTCTCTCAACTAATCCTTGAGCTAATGATTCTTCTGTCGACATATCGATTAATTGATATTTAAGTGAAGAACTTCCACAGTTTATAACTAATACTTTCATTTTTGAACACCTCTTAAAACTATTTAATTTTTGTCTATTTTGTATTTTGAGCTTGTGCTTGAACTGCTGTTAAAACAACAACATTAACGATATCTTCTGAGTTACATCCTCTAGATAAGTCATTAATTGGCTTTGCAAATCCTTGACACATTGGTCCTATAGCTTCAGCTCCTGCAAATCTTTGAACAAGCTTATATCCAATATTTCCTGATTGTAAATCTGGGAATATTAATACATTTGCCTTACCTGCAACTTTACTATTTGGAGCCTTTTGAGCTGCAACACTTTCAACTATAGCTGCATCTAATTGAAGCTCACCATCAATTAATAAATCAGGTCTTAACTCTTTTGCAAGTTCTGTTGCCTTTCTAACCTTGTCAACCATTTCATGGTCTGCACTTCCCATAGTTGAGAATGATAACATAGCAACTCTTGGTTCAACCTTACAAAGGTTACGTGCTGTATCAGCTGTTGCAATTGCAATTGCAGCTAATTGTTCATAATTAGGATTTGGATTAACAGCACAGTCAGAGAATAATAACATTCCATTTTCTCCATACTTAGATCCTGGTACCATCATAATAAAGAAACTTGATACTACTGAAACCCCTGGTGCAGTTTTTATAATTTGTAAACCTGGTCTTAATAAATCACCTGTTGTATGAACAGCACCTGAAACCATTCCATCAGCATCATCTAACTTTACCATCATTGTTCCAAAGTATAATGGATCTCTAACGATTTTATCTGCTTTTTCTATAGTCATACCTTTATTTTTTCTTGACTCATAAAATGCATTTATATAATCTTGTAGTCTATCTGATTTTTCAGGATTTATAATTTCAACTCCTGTTAAATCAACTCCAAGCTCTTTAGCCTTTTGTAATATTTTTTCTTCGTTACCGATTAAGATTGGAAATGCTAAACCTAATTTGTGGATTTTTTCTGTTGCAACAATTGTTCTTTCCTCATCACCTTCAGGTAAAACAATTCTTTGCTTATTTTCTTTAGCAGCGTTCCATAATTTATCCATAAGTTCCATATCTAATTTCCCCTTTCGAATTTATACGGTCTCATCAACAATACTAATATACTCCCATGTATGCATATATTTCAATACCTAAATTGCGCAAAAAATTAATTCTTTATATTATAAATTTTCTGAATTTTATACACGTTTAAATCTTATATAATATTTATATTATATAAAACCTTTCACTTTTCCTCCTCTATGCTATAATATTTTTATATTTCCCAAAAAGGAGTTAAAATATGAATATAACAGGAATAATTACTGAATATAATCCATTTCATAATGGTCATAAATTCCATTTAGAAGAAGCAAAGAAACAAACAAACTGTGATGGTGTAATATGCATTATGAGTGGAAACTTTGTACAAAGAGGCGGCCCTGCCATAGTAGACAAGTGGCAAAGAACTGAAATGGCTTTAAATAATGGAGTTGATTTAATAATAGAACTTCCAACTTTTTATGCTGTCTCTTCTGCAGAATTTTTTGCAAAAGGTGCTGTTTCAATATTAAACTCTTTAGGAGTAGTTGATAATATTTTCTTTGGCTCCGAGTGCGGGGACAGCAAAAAACTATTAGAAATTGCTAAGGTCCTTGTAAGCGAAGATTCTGATTTTCAAAATTTATTGAAAAGAAATTTATCATTAGGTCTTACTTTTGCAAAATCTCGAGAAAAAAGCTTAATAGAATATTTAAATGATGAAGATATAAATAATATCGTCACTTCATCAAATAACATTTTAGGTATTGAATATATAAAAGCTATTTTAAAACTAGGAAGTTCCATTAATCCTGTAACCTTAAGGCGTGAAGGTTCAAATTATAACGATAAAGAGATATCTACTTCTTTCTCTTCTGCAACTTCAATTAGAGAAGTTTTAAAATCTTCATCCCCTATTGAAAATATTAAAAATTTGATTCCATTAGAGTCTTATGAAATTTTTAGTAAATTGCAAGAAGAGAATTATGATTTTATCTTCGATGAAGAAATGTTCAAGTATATTAAGTACAAAATCCAAACTAACTGTATAAATTTTAACAATCTTTATGAAATAACAGAAGGTTTAGAAAATAAAATAATTAAAGAAATATCTTCATCTAATTCATACGATGAATTTATATTAAAAATAAAAAGCAAAAGATATACATATAGTAAGATTTCAAGATTACTTACACACATATATCTAGGACTTGATAATGATTGTTTTAAAAATATAGAAGATACTAACAACTTATATGCTAGAGTTTTAGGCTTCAATAAAAAAGGAAGAGAAATTCTTTCATTAATTAAAAGTAATTCTTCTATTCCTTTAATAACTAAAGTACCAAGATTTTCAGATAATCCATTATTAAAATTTGATTTACAAGCAACAGCTGCTTATTCAATATTAAATAATAAAGTTAATCCTTATAATGATTATCTTAAAAGTCCTATAATAAAATATTAATATTACAATATATACAGCATATAAATACTATAGATGGGAGGGATGACCATGTATAGTATTATTTTTTTACTAATAATCATATTTTTACTACTGTTACTTTTATTCAAATTATTAAAAGTTAACAAAAATTATTTTATGTGTATCTTAATTACAGTATTTATTTTTTTATTTGTTTCTAATCTTCAAAGTTGTATTGACGCTGCCTTAGTAGGGGTAAATCTAGTAGTTAAGACTATAGTTCCAACAATTTTTCCTTTTTCAGTTATATGTAATTTACTAATTTCCTATGACGGTGTCAGTCTATATTCTAAAATTCTAGGACCTTTGTTTTGCAAACCATTAAAACTTTCAAAATCATCATCTTTTCCAATAGTAGCAAGTATATTAAGTGGTTACCCCCTTGGTTGCAAATATTGTTGCGATCTTTACTCTTTAGGTTACATAGACAGAAAAGAATTTGAAAGATTATTAAATATTGCAAGTAATGCAAGCCCTATGTTTTTAATAGGATCTATCGGAGCCACAATGCTCGGAGATATAAAATTAGGATTTATTTTACTTATAGGTAATTATTTAGCTCCAATGATTGTAGGTATTTTAACAATTAAACAAAGTAAAAATCTATCAAATATGAAGGAAGTTCCAGCAAATACATCCAATATTAATTTTGGAACTGCATTAAAATCTGCACTTGATAATGGTGTAAATACAACTTTACAAGTTGGCTCTTTTGTAGTTTTATTTTCTATAATTATAAGCATAATAAAAAATAATGCTTATATAAGCATTATTTTTAGTAATATAGAAAATTTTTTAAATCTTCCTCAGTATTCACTTTATGGTATATTTTTAGGTAGTGTAGAATTTACAAATGGTTGTAAACTTATAACTACATTACCTTTAACAATCCCCTTTAAGTTATCTATAATTAGCTTTATTTGTTCTTTTTCCGGATTATCAGTAATAGCTCAAATAAGCTCATTTGTATCAAAATACAATGTATCTTTAGCAAAATATAGCTTTTATAAATTGATTCAAGGAATAATTAGCTTCTTTATTACATTTGTAATAAGCAGTGTATTTACACTTAAATACACTGCTTATACATCAACATTTATTCCTGATAACTACAATATTACAATAATAATTTACTTATTTATATTACTATCACTGATATGTACTTTAATTATTGCAATATCAAAGAAATTACATCGTTCTTAATTCTGCTATATTTTCTTTAATTATAGTGCCTGTTTGTGTTAAGTTATCATCTATATCCTTTGCCACTTTTTCAAATGAATCTTGCATAGATTTTATTAATGCAGCTTTTTGCTTTTCAATTTCTGCATCTAATTGTGTTAATATTTCATTTGAATATTCTCTAGATCCTATTCTAATAGCTTTAGCATCTCTTTGTGCTAAAGCTATTATTTCATTAGCTCTTAACTTTGCTTCTCTTACAATATCATGACTTTCAACATTTTGCTTCATGATTTCAATTGTTTCTTTTTTTACACTATCATATTCTTTTTGCGCATCAGCAAGAATTCTATCCTTCTCACTAACAATCCATTGCGCCTTTTTAAATTGATCTGGAAGACAATTCATGATTTGTTCAATTACTTCATTAAATTCCTTTTTATCAATTATTGTTTTACCTGTAATAGGCATTTTCGCGGAATTTTCCACCATATCTTGTAGGTATTCTAACAATTCATATACACTCGAATCCATATTCTCCAAAAATATTCCCCCTAACTTCTATCCCTTAATTTTCTTAACAACATCTTCAACTATTTCATCTGGAACTAATCCATTAATTTTGCCACCAAACTTTGCAACCTGCTTTACTGATGATGAACTTAAAAATGAATTCGCAGCAGCTGTAGTCATAAACAATGTTTCAATCTCACAATCTAACTGGTTATTCATAAGCGCCATTTGAAATTCATATTCAAAATCTGTTACAGCCCTTAATCCTTTAAGTATAACCTTTGCATCATATTTTCTTGCTAAGTCTACTAAAAGCCCATTAAAACTAACAACCTCTACATTAGGTAAATGTGATGTTACTCTTTTTATTAATTCTACCCTCTCTTCAATAGAAAACAATCCTACCTTGTCGATATTAACCAATACACCAACTATAAGTTTATCAAAAACTTTAGACCCTCTTGTAATAATATCTAAATGCCCATTAGTAATAGGATCAAAACTTCCCGGATAAATTGCTACTCTCATATTCTTCTCCCTAAGTTAATTAATTTTATAATAACAAACTGTTGTATTACCATATTTCTTAGATTTGTATAACTTTATGCTACCATAACCTTCATATATTTCTTCTATAGAATCTATTTTAGTAACTATAATACCATCTTCATTTAACATTTTATTTTCTTCTATAATTTTCATTGCCTCAGGAATCATCTCTTTACAATAAGGTGGATCTATAAAAATAACATCCATTACCTTTCCTTTTTTAGCTAAATCCCTTAACACATCATACGAATCCTTATTTAAAGGAAAACAAAAATCACTAAATTTTAAATTATCAACATTTTCTTTTAATAATGGAAATGTTACAGCACTCTTATCTACTAAATATACTTCTTTAGCACCTCTACTTGCTGCTTCTAAACCCAAGCTACCAGTTCCAGCAAATACATCAATTACTATCGCATCTAATAAATGATTTTGTATAGTACTAAACATAGCTTCTTTAACTCTATCTAAAGTCGGCCTAGTTTCCATAGTTGCTGGAGGTATTAACTTACGTCCTCTTGCTTTTCCTGCTATAATTCTCATTTAATTTCCTCCTTTGTCATTAACATAATAATTCTAACATATAATTAATTTATTAACAATTTTTTTATTAATGGAAATTCACTCTTTACTTTTGCTCATAGGAGTAAGTTCACCTAACCAAATTAAAATTTGGAGCTAGTTTATATGAAACTCTTCCTCCTTTCAGTCGGATGAGTAAGTTCACCTAACCAAATTAAAATTTGGAGGTTCACTTAATTAAAACAGATATATTTACTCCATCTTTCTAATGAATTTTTAACTTCGTTACAGAACTTTACCTTTTCTGGTTCATCTGAATCAAGTAATAACCTTGCTTCGCTTTTAGCACATTTTAATATATTTAAATCATCATATATATTAGCTAAAATAAATTCTTCATCTCCACTTTGCCTTCTACCAAACATTTCACCTGAACCTCTTAACTTTAAGTCCTCTTCTGATATATAAAAACCATCAGTTGAAGTCGTCATTATTTCCATTCTCTTTTTGGTATTTTCACTTTTTGCTTTTGCAATTAAAAAACAATAGGATTCATAGCTACCTCTACCAACTCTTCCTCTCAATTGATGTAATTGTGCAAGACCAAATCTTTCAGCATTTTCAATTATCATTACAGATGCATTAGGTACATTAACTCCAACTTCAATAACCGTTGTTGAAATAATAGCTTTTGTTTCATTATTTTTAAATCTTCCTATTATCTCATCCTTTTCTTTTGGCTTCATTTTTCCATGAAGAATTTCTATTGGTATACCCCTAAACATACCATCACTTAATTCATTATAAAGTTTTTCTACAGAATTTAATTTCATATCTTCATCTTCTTCAATTAGTGGACATACTATGTAAACCTGTCTACCCTTCTCTATTTCATCCAAAGCTAAATCATAAGCGGAATTTCTTTCATTTTCATTAAAAAATCTTGTATCTATAGGTTTTCTTCCAGGTGGAAGCTGATCTATAGCAGAAATATCTAAATCCGAATAAACATATAAAGCTAAAGTTCTTGGAATTGGTGTAGCTGTCATTACCATTACATCAGGTCTTCTACCCTTATTAATCAATCTGCTTCTTTGCTCAACCCCAAATCTATGTTGTTCATCCGTAATTACCATTCCTAAATTTTTAAAATCAACATCTTCTTGTATTAATGCATGAGTACCAATTACAATAAGCGGCTCATCCGTTGTAATAAGTTCCTTAATACGTCTTTTTTCTTTCATTGATGTACTTCCAGTTAATAATTCTATATGTATATTAAATGGTTCTAATAATTTCTTCGCCTCTAAATAATGCTGATTTGCTAATATTTCTGTTGGCACCATTAATGTAGCTTGATATCCGTTTTTAACTACATTAAACATTGCAATTAATGCAACTACTGTTTTTCCACTACCAACATCCCCTTGAACTAATCTATTCATCGGCCAGGGACTTTTTTGATCTCTTAATATTTCTCGCACAACCCTTGTTTGTGCATCTGTTAAACTATAGGGAAGTGCAGCTTTTAAATCTCTTAATTCATCAACTAATTGAAATGTAATTCCATTCTTAGTCCTAAGATTCTTTTTTAACATTAAAAGTTTCATTGAATAAGTAAATAGCTCTTGAAATTTCAATCTGTTTATTGCTAATTCAAGTTCCCTTCTCCCTTTAGGAAAATGTATATTTTTAATAGCAAAATCTAAATTAGTCATTTTATATTTATCTAATAGATATTTAGGTAAGTTATCCCTAATTGTTATTTGTTCCAAACAATTCCCTATAAGCTTAATTAAAATCTTATCGCTTAAATCACCTTTTAAACTATATTTAGGTACTATTTCGTTTTCCTTTGCCATTTTAACTCCAATAATAGGGTTAATAACTTCTAATCTATTAGTTACCTTTTTGAACTTTCCCATTAAATCATAACTTTGACCTATTTTAAAAGTATTTTTTATAAATCCCTGATTAAACCATTTCCCCAAAACTAAATGTCCTAAATAATTAAATCTAATAGTTGTTAAAGTTTTTCCTGTTTTAGTTCTAACATCTCTATCTATTCCAACACAAACACAAGATAAAACTTGCTTATCTTCTTCATCAATTTCGTTAAAAGGAATATTACTTCTTAAAAATTCATAATCCCTAGGAAAATACAAAAGTAAATCTAACACAGAAAAAATTCCACATTTATTTAATTTTTCTAAAAGCTTTGGTCCAACTCCCTTTAAACATTTTACATCTTGTGATATATCCATAAAACTTCTCCTAATCTGTAAAATTACAAATATATTTTACGAAACTGTAATATAATAATAATAATACAATTTCTTATAAAATCTTAAATATAATTTTATAATAGTATAATAAAAAAATAAAGTACAAGAAGATAATCTTCCTGTACTTTAAATAATTATTCTACAGCCATTATGAAGTAATATAAAGGTTGATCTCCTTTGTAGAATTGTACATCACAATCTTCATATTTTTCTTCTAATTTTTCTGTGAATTCTTCTATTTTACTTTCATCTACATCTTTACCATAGAAAATAGTTATAAGTTCACTATCTTCATCAACCATAGATTCAAGAACTTCTTCTGCTACTTCAAAGTAATCATTACCAACCTTATTGATCTTACCTTCAACAAGTCCTAACATATTACCTTCTTTGATTTCAATACCATCCATTTCAGTATCTCTAACAGCATAAGTAACAGAGCCTGTCTTAACAAGTTCTAATGCTTCCATTAATGCAGCTTCATTTTCATCTACTTCATGTTCAGCATTGAACATTGTAATACAAGTTATTCCTTGTGGAATACTCTTAGTTGGTATAACTCTTACGTCCTTTTCAGAGATTTCAGAAGCTTGAGTAGCTGCCATAATTATATTTTTATTATTAGGTAAAATAAATATGTGATCTGCATTTAACTTTGAAATACATTCCATCATATCTTGAGTAGATGGGTTCATTGTTTGACCACCCTCAATAACATAGTCAACTCCTAAATCTTTTAACACATGAGTTATTCCTTCACCCATAGCTACTGAAATAAATGCATATTTCTTCTTTTCTGCTGCAACTTCAGCTTCAACTTGCTTTGCAGCTTCTTGTTCTTCTTTAGAAGTTAAAAGTTCTCTATGCTCTTCTCTCATGTTATCTATTTTAATCTTAGATAATTCACCAACAGTTACAGCTTTAGATAAAACTAATCCTGGATCATTTGTATGGATATGTACCTTGATAACATCATCATATCCAACTACGATCATAGAATCTCCTAATGGTTCTATTTCATCTTGGAATGCTTTTGCCTTTGAAGCATCTCCTAATATTATAAATTCTGTACAATAACCGAACTTTATGTCTATTTCTTCAGTTCCTTGTGCATTTGTTCCTGTTGAACCATTAGCCACTATATCTTTTATTTCAGCCTTTATATCGTCTTTTAATGCATCATGCATACCTTGTAATATGATATATAATCCCATACCACCTGAGTCAACAACTTTAGCTTTTTTAAGAGCTGGTAAAAGATCTGGAGTTCTGTCAAGCATTACTTTTGCTTCTTTAACCACTTCATTTAAAAGTTCAACTATATCAGTTTTATCACTTTTTATAGCACCTTCTGAGGCTGCTCTTATAACAGAAAGTATAGTACCTTCTGTTGGCTTCATAACAGCCTTATAAGCAGCCTTACTTCCTTCAACAAAAGCATTAGCTAACTCAGCACTATCTACACTTGTTTTACCTTCTAATCCCTTAGAAATACCTCTAAGTATTTGAGATAAGATAACCCCTGAGTTTCCTCTTGCTCCCATTAAAGCACCCTTAGCTAACTTTTTAGAAGTTTCACCAATAGATTCTGAGTTTAAGTTTTCAATTTCTTTAACTGCAGCTTTAAATGTCATTGACATATTTGTTCCAGTATCACCATCTGGTACTGGGAATACATTTAAAGCATTAACAAAGTCACTTTCCTCTAACAATCTATTACTAGCATTAACAACCATATTATAAAAATCATGGCCGTTTATTCTATCATATTTCATCCTGTTCCCTCCTAGACTCTAACCGCTTGAACATTAACCGTAACTGAAGCAACCTTTAGTCCAGTATAATTTTCAACACTATAACGTACCTTTTGAATAATATTATTAGCTATTACAGAAATTTTAGTTCCGTATTCAACCATTATAGATAATTCAATTACTAATTTATCTTCATCGTTAAAATTTAATTTAACACCTTTACTTAAATTCTCAATTCTCATTAACTCCCATAAGCCTTCTGTAGCATTCTTAGATACCATACCAACAACACCATAACATTCCATTGTTGATAATCCTACTATTTTTGCTAATACTTCTTCAGAGTAATGTATACTTCCAAGGTCATTTGAATATCCTACCATACAAAATCCTCCTTTTTATCTTTCCATATAAAACATTGTATATTAGTTACCATATTAATTCAAGAGAATTTATCCTTTTCATTCTCCATTTACCGTCATTTTATAATTTTTTTTAATATTTTTTTTAAATAGCCTTGCTTTTTTTATATAACTTATGTTAAAATCAATTTTGTCCTATTGAAGAGAAATTATCTTCATATAACAAGGAGGTGTTTTCAAGTGGCAAGAAGATGCGAAGTTTGTAATAAAGGTGTAGTATCTGGAACTCAATACTCACACTCACATCGTCAATCTAAGAGAACTTGGGCTCCTAACATAAAGAGAGTAAAGGCTTTAGTTAACGGAACACCAAAAACTGTTCACGTTTGTACAAGATGTCTTAGATCTGGTAAGGTTGAAAGAGCAATATAAGTTCAAATAGAAAATGCAATTGATATAATCAATTGCATTTTTTATTTGCTTATTTTAAAACTTTTTTAAATAAAAGGCATACTATCCTTAATAACATATGTTATTTTTCTCATATGTACTTATTTTTTTCTAGTAAAAAATTTAATAATTGATGATATAAATTTAGGTAATTTAATTGCTACAATTTTCATTTTTCTCCCTCCATTCATTTACCCTTTAACTAACTTTGTGCTATTTACTCTTTATAAAATAAAAAACACCATTCCTTACTACTAATTGTATGCAGTAAAATGTGAAATGGTGCATGTTTTTTTAATCTTTTGAAAATATTATAAGTATATTTCCATTAGAAAGCTCTATTTCTATCTCATCTGAAATAAATTCATTTGAAACAGTTCGTGAATCTCCAACTTCTAAATTATATTTATTCAATTCATATTTTGCTTTCTTAATAGAAAATTCCCTTATAGTTTCATTATATGCTAAAAACGATATATATTTATACTCTTTTTCATTTTTTATGCTTGTATTAGAATTTACTAATAATATTTTATTTCTATCATCAATAATTTCTGCTCTAACATTATATTTTAAAGCCTTTAATAATAGTCCTAAATTTCCTAATGTATGATCAAATCTTTGCCCTGTAGCTCCTAAAAAGTATATCTCAGTGACTTCACTAGAAATAGCAAGCTCAAAAGCCTCTTCAGAATCAGTAAAATCCTTCTCACATTTATATTTATATTTTACAGATCCCCTTTTTTCTAAGGCTTCTATAACTTCTATATTAGAAGAATCAAAATCCCCTACTATATAATTAGGCTTTATATCTAAGTCATAAAGATAATTACACCCTTTATCAACTCCAATAATTAAATCGCAAAAATCTGCATATTGCTTTATAATTTCATCTTTTGGTTTTACACCTCCAGACATTATTAAACACTTCATTATTAGCCTCTTAATGCTTTAATATTTTCTTCTATATTTCCATTTTTAAATACAGCTGATCCAGCAACAATTACATTTGCCCCTGCTTCAACAACATCTTTAACATTATTGCTATCTATTCCGCCATCAACTTGAATTAATATATCTTCGTTATTTGCTTCAATTGCCATTTGTTTTACTTCTCTAATTTTATCTAAAGAGTAAGGAATAAAGCTTTGTCCTCCAAATCCTGGATTAACAGACATTATTAAAACCATATCTAAGCTTCCAATAATGTTTTTTAATACAACAGTAGGAGTTGCAGGATTTAATGCTACTGCAGCTTTAATCCCTTTAGATTTAATATATTGAATAGCTCTATCTAAATGTTTTTCTGATTCATAATGTAAAGTTATTATATCAGCTCCTGCTTCTATAAAATCATCTATGTACCTTTGTGGATTATTAATCATTAAATGAACATCAAAAACTTTATCTGTTTTATTTCTTATTGCTTTAATTACAGGCATACCAAATGATATATTAGGTACAAACTCTCCATCCATTACATCTATATGAATAAAGTCTGCTCCTGCATCATGAAGCTTTATTACTTCTTCTCCTAATTTTGAAAAATCTGCTGATAATATTGACGGTGCTATTTTAACCATTAATATTTCCTCCCATCCATTATTTCTTGTAGTGTTTTTATATAAAAATCATATCTAACCTTATTAATTTTCCCTTCTTCTACTGCATTTTTAACTGCACAGTTAGGCTCCTTATAATGTGAACAACCCCTAAACTTACATTTATTATTATACTCTTCAAATTCTGGGAAGCAATATTTTAAATCATCTTTCTCTATAAAAGTAACTTCTAATGTTGAAAATCCTGGTGTATCAACTATGTATCCATCTTGTACATCAATAAGCTCACTATGTCTTGTAGTATGTTTTCCTCTTCCTAGTTTATTTGAAACTTCACCAGTTTCCATATGATATTTTTCAGTCAATGTATTAATTAATGTTGATTTTCCTGCTCCAGATGGTCCACATAACACAGTTACATTACCATCTAACTTTTCTTTTAAAACTTCAACACCTAATCCCTTCTTAGCATTAATATATAATACCTCATAACCTATGGAGTTAATTTTTTCTTTTACAACTTCTCTTTCTTCATCAGATACTAAATCTACTTTGTTTAAACAAACAATGGCTTTTATATTATTATGTTCACATAATACTAAAAATCTATTTAATAAATCATAATTAATATCTGGATTCTTAATTGCAAAAACAACAAATGCTTGAGTTACATTAGCAACTGTTGGTCTAATAAGTTCAGATGTTCTTTCATGTATTTCAGAAATAACACCTTTCCCATTCTCTACTACTATTTCTACATCATCTCCAACAAGTGGTTTCATATCCCTATGTCTAAACTTTCCTCTTGCTTTACACTCTATTAGTCCATCAGCAGTTTTTACATAATAAAAGCCACCAATTCCTTTGATTATTTTTCCTTTCATAGTACCTCCAAACTTTTTACTCTTCTTAATTATAATAAACACTATTATAAAACAATTGCAATATTTTATTTAATAAAATTTAAAAAAAAAAAAAAATGAGATTACACTATGGTAATCCCACTATATATATTTTTTAGTTTAAATATTTTTAATCTGAATATTTTATTTGCACCTTTAACTTACTGAATCAGTTGCCATTCCAGTATCATAAGTACTATTTGTTGTATTATCTGTATTATCTAGATCTGTATTTGGTTTTGTGTTAGTTGGTTGATCTTCTTCCCCATCATTAACATCACTACCATTATTACCATTATTACCATTATTACCATTATTACCATTATTACCATTATTATCAGATGAAGTAATTTTTGATATTTGGATTTTAACGCTTTCACCTTTTTTTATTTTGCTATTAAATCCTTTTACAACATATGAACTCATATCTCCATCCTGAGGTGTTCCACCTGAGATAGTATACGATATTCCTGCAGCACTTAAACTACTTACTGCTTCATCTAATCTCATTCCAACACTAATATATTGGCTAACATCTATTGAAGTTTCTGTATACTTTCCATAAGTAAGTGTAATAGCAGATCCACTTGATACTTTAGTACCTGCTTCAATAGTTTGATTTAATACTAAGCCATTTTCTGATTCATTATCTGTTTGTTGCTCTTTTAATTTTACAACTAATCCTAAACCTTCTAACTCACTCTTAGCACTATCAACATTTTGCCCTAAATAATTTGAAACTGAAACATACTTTACTTCTGGTCCTTTACTAATAGTAAGTTCTATTATTGATCCTTTCGGTACTTCAGTGCCCTTATCTGGTGATTGTCTAATTAAATATCCATATTCTACACTATCATTATATTCTTCAGTAATATTATATTTTAAACCCTTTTGGTCTAAAAAGTCCTTAATATAATTAATTTCTCTATCTCTTAAATCAGGTACAGTAATTTTTTCTAAGCCACCTGAAACCTTAACATTAATTGTATCACCTTTTTTTGCAGTTCCATCAGCTTCTGGTGACATTTCTAGTATTGTACCTTCCTCTTTATCACTCTCAACAGTTTCTATAACATTTAATTTTAACCCTAATTTTTCTAGTTCTTTTTTAGCATCTTCAGTTAGCATCCCTACAATATTAGGAATTGTTACACTTTGAACCTTAGAACCACCAATTAACCCACTTCCAAAGGTAATTCCAAGCATTAAAGCTAAAACTATAACAACTATACCTACTATAATTCCAATATTTCTATTTCTATTTCCTTTTTTTGAATTTCTCTTATCATTGAAAGAGTCTTCATCTTCATCCTCATCTTCGTCATCATAATCATTTTCAAAATCAGACTTAGTATAAAGATTATTATTAGTATTATTATTTTGTTTAGAAGCTACATTAGAAGGTTGATTATTTAATAAATCCTCACTTCTTATAGGTTCCATTATAATAGTTCTTCCATCATCATAATTATCTCTAGTACCAATATTCACACTAGGATTTTCCTTTATTTTTTGTAAATCATTTATTAATTCTCTACAATTTTGATATCTATTAACACTTTCCTTACTCATACACTTCATAATTAAATTATTTAAACTATCTGGTATGGCTGGATTCTGTTTTTTAGGTTCAATAGGCTCAGATTGAATATGTTTTAATGCTATTGTAACTGGCGATTCCCCATCAAAAGGAAGTATACCTGTTACCATTTCATATAACACAATACCTAAAGAATAAATATCTGATCTTGAGTCTACAAATGCTCCTTTAGCTTGTTCTGGTGATAAATAATGAGCAGACCCCATAATTGTAGTTGTATTTGTTATCGTTGCTGAAGTTGAGCTTTTAGCTATTCCAAAATCAGTAACCTTAACTAATCCATTCTCTGTAACCAAAATATTTTGTGGTTTAACATCTCTATGAATAATATTGTTTTTATGTGCACATTCTAATGCCTTTGCTATTTGAATTGCAATACTTATAGCTGTAGTATAATTCAGTTTTCCACTGCTAATAATTAAATCCTTCAAAGTTTTACCATTAACATATTCCATAACAAAGTAATCAATATCTTCTTCTTCTTCATGTCCAACATCTAATACATTTACAATATTAGCATCTGAGAAATTGGCTACCGCTGTAGCTTCTTTTTTAAACTTATCTGATATATCTTTGTTATTGGCGAATTCTTTTTTTAATATTTTCACGGCAACTAATCTACTTAGCTTATTATCTCTAGCTTTATAAACAATAGCCATTCCACCTTCGCCAATCTTTTCCATCAGCTCATATCTATTCCCTAATACTTCACCGATCATCTCTACACCTCTCCTCCAAATAGCAAGACCGTAATATTATCTCTTCCCCCTCGACTTTTCGCTAATAAAACCAACTTGTCACAGGCATGATTGTAGTCATTAACTTTATTTATCTCTTCCAAAATTTCTTCATTTAATACTTCATTTGATAATCCATCTGTACACAATAAATATTTATCATAAGAACTCAAATCATATTTAAATATGTCAATCTTTACTATATTGTTTGTGCCTAACGCACGTGTAATAACATTTTTCTTTGGGTGATTTCTTCCTTCTTCTTCTGTTATTGTTCCAGAATCAATTAATTCTTGAACTAAAGAATGATCCTTAGTAATTTTCACTATTGTACTATCCTTTATTCCAAAACAACTACTATCTCCAACATTAGCAATAATAATTTCTCCATTACTAATCAAAGCTGCTACTAAAGTAGTACCCATTCCTCTATACTCACTACCACTTGTTGCACTTTCATAAATTTTAGAATTAGCAAAACTTACAGCATTTTCAAGGACCGAACTTCCTTCATTCTCATAATTATCTCTAACATAAGCCTTAACAGTATCAACAGCTATTTTGCTAGCTACTTCACCAGCATTATGACCACCCATACCATCAGCTACTACATATAATCTGTATCTAGGCTCTTCAATGTATCCAGCATAATCTTCGTTTAACGACCTAACTACACCTACATCACTTTTTATACCCACCATTTTGTTCTTCGCCCCTTTATTTTTGTGTTTCTAAATAACTTCTTCTAAGTTGCCCACATGCAGCATTAATATCTGTACCCATTTCTCTTCTAACTGTTACTTCAATTCCATGTGCTTTTAATATTTCTTCAAAATCTTCAATAGTTTTTTTAGATGGTCTTTTTAATGTATTTTCCTTTATTTCATTTACTGGAATTAAATTCACGTGACCATTCATATCCTTTAAAAGCTTAGATAAAGATTTTGCATCTTCTTTACTATCATTAACTCCTGATACCAGTGAATACTCATATGTAATTCTACGGCCTGTTTTATTCATATAATACCTACAAGCATCTAATATCTCTGCTATAGTATATTTATTGGCAATAGGCATTATAACCTTTCTTTTTTCATCGCTAAATGCATGTAAAGAAATTGCCAAAGTAATGCTTAAATCTAAATCTGCTAATTCAATTATTTTTGGTACAATTCCACAAGTTGATAAAGTGATATGTCTTTGACCTATATTTAATCCATATTCTGCATTAACTAATTTTAAAAACTTCACAACATTATCAAAGTTATCAAGCGGTTCTCCACTTCCCATTAATACTACATTAGAAATTCTTTCTCCTAAGTATTTTTGTGCAACAATAATTTCTGCTAAAATTTCTCCTGCACTTAAATCCCTTATTCTACCGCCAATTGTAGAGGCGCAAAATTTGCACCCCATTCTACAACCAACTTGAGTAGATATACATATTGAATTTCCATGTTTGTATTTCATAAGTACGCATTCTATTAAATTATTATCCTTCATAGATAATAATATTTTCTTCGTATCATCTACACTAGATTCATATACTTCAACTATTTTAGGAATATCTATAATGAAGTTTTCCTTTAATTTTTCCTTTAAACTTACAGGAATATTTTTCATATCATCAAAATTCCATATATTTTTATATATCCATGAAAAAACTTGTTTTGCTCTAAAAGCACTTTCTCCATTTTCCTTCATCCAGCTTTGTAATTCTTCTAATGTGAAATCTAAAACATTATACATTTGTTCACCTACTATTTCTTACTTATCTTTGTAACTAAGAAACTATTATTTCTTACTTATTTTAGCAACAAAGAAACCATCCATATATTCATTTGGTAATATTGTTAATGAACCATCATTATTGTATAAAAAGTTATCCATGTTACCTAAGAATATTTTTTCTACCTTAGCATCTTTGTACTTATTTAAGAACCATTCAATATTTTCTTGGTTTTCTTCAACATTTAAAGTACAAGTTGAATAAAGCATAGTTCCTCCTGTTTTTAAATAAGTCCAAGCATTTTCCATAATAGCTCTTTGAGTTGGAACTAAATCCTTAAGAGACTTTCTTGATTTATTC
Organism: Clostridium sp. K04; assembly: GCF_019734375.1. Taxonomy (NCBI): domain Bacteria; kingdom Bacillati; phylum Bacillota; class Clostridia; order Eubacteriales; family Clostridiaceae; genus Clostridium; species Clostridium sp. K04. The sequence goes on along the minus strand of NZ_JAASHD010000005.1, from coordinate 68,953 downwards.
CATTTAATTTCTGGTTTCTTTCTTATTATTCCAAGCCCTGAACAAGGAACATCTATTAAAACCTTATCTGCAAATGAAACATATCTAGAATCTAATTTTGTTGCATCCATTGCTTCTACTTCAACATTATCTAATCCTAATCTCTCTAAGTTTTCCTTAATTAAAGATAACTTATTTTCATGTAAATCAAAAGCGTATACTTTTCCTTCGCCTTCTAAAAGTTCAGCCATATGAGTAGTCTTTCCACCTGGAGCTGCACAAAGATCTAATGCTATATCTCCTTTTTCTAAATCTAAAAGCGGTGTTACAATCATAGCACTTTCATCTTGAACTGTTATTAATCCTTCGTTAAACAATTCATTATTTTCTATAGAACTACCACCCTTTATTATTATAGCTTCTGGACAAGCATATCCTTCTTCTACATCGTATCCCATTTCTTCAAGTCTTTCATATACTTCATCATAATCAGCTTTGCTTGTATTAACTCTTACAGTTACTTTAGGTGTAGCATTTAATCCCGCTAATATTTTTCTTCCATTTTCTTCACCATATTGTTTATAGATCATTCTAATAAACCATGGTTCATAAGAATATTGATATACTAATCTATCAATCTTATCCTTAATATCCATATCATCAGGATTCTTAGTATAACTTCTTAGTATTCCATTTACTAATTTAGAATCTTGAACTGAAATTTGTTTTGCTAATTCAACAGCTTCATTACAAGCTGCAAACTCAGGAACCTTATCTAAGAAATGCATTTGATAAATTGCCATTCTTAATATATTTAAAACTCTTTCATCCATTAATGATATATCTTTAATGTAATTTGATATTATCATATCTAATGTCTTTTTTCTTCTTATAGTTCCATAAACAAGTTCCGTTACTAAAGCTCTATCTTTTTCGTTTAAATCTACTTCATTTAATTCATTAGATAAAACTAAGTTAGAATAAGCTCCTTCAATTAAAACTCTATTAATTATGTTTAATGCTACTTCTCTACTATTCATACGTTACCTCTTAATCATTATTTCTATTGCTAATTGCAATTAATCTTATTAGTTGTAATATTGACATTAATGCTGCTGCTACATAAGTCATAGCTGCTGCACTTAAAACACTTTTAGCTCCTTTAATTTCATCACCATATAGAATATTTTTATTTTCTAGTATATTTAAAGCTCTCTTAGATGCATTAAATTCTACTGGTAATGTAACTAATTGATAAAATACGGCTACAGTGAAAAATATAATCCCTAGGTTTGTTAACATTGGGATACTAAATAATAATCCAAGCATAAAGATTATTATTGACGCTTGACTGCTAAAATTAACAGCTTTTGCTATAGATGTTCTTAATACTAAAGGTTTATATGCTTGCGCATGTTGAATTGCATGACCAACTTCATGTGCTGCTACTCCTGCTGATGCTATACTAGCCCTATGAAAAACTTCAGTAGATAATCTAATTTGCCTACTTACAGGGTCATAGTGATCAGTTAACTCACCTCTAACCTCTACAACCGGCACATCATAAAGACCTGCTGAATCAAGTATCATTCTTGCAATATTCTCGCCAGTATACCCATTTATTGTTCTTACAGACTTATACTTTTTATAAGTACTACTAACCTTCGTTTGTGCCCAAAAAGCAATTATAACTGCAGGAAGCAATAAAATCATAGTTCTATCAAAATAAAATCCAGGATACATCATACACCTCTCCTTTCATATTATACTAATTTACATCCAACCTCAATATCTTTACCATTTATATATTGCTCAATCGTAAGTGGTTTTCCATTTGGAAATTGTATTTTTTTAACTAATAATATACCTTTTCCACAAGAAACTTTCATACCTTTTTTGCTTACTTCTATTATAGTTCCTGCTTCTTTATTACTACTTTCAGCTAAAACTTCTGATTCATAAATCTTCATATTTTCATCTTTATAAGTAGTATGTGCTATAGGTCTTGGATTAAGCCCTCTAATTAAATTATGGATAGATTCTGCTGAATTATTCCAATTTATTTTACCAGTTTCTTTAGAAAGCATTTTTGCATAGCAAGTTTCTCCTTCTTGCTTTTCACCTTTAATTGAACCATCAGCTAATCCTTCAATAGTCTTTATTAAAAGTTCTCCACCTCTGTTCATTAAAATATCATGTAGTTCTCCAGATGTCATATTATCTGTAATTTCTACTTCATCTTTCAATAACATATCTCCTGTGTCTAAACCAACATCCATAAGCATTGTTGTATTACCACTCTTCTTTTCACCATTAATTATAACCCAATTTAATGGTGCTGCACCTCTATACATTGGTAATAATGAAGCATGTAAATTTATACATCCATACTTAGGTATATCTAACACTTCTTTAGTTAATATTTGGCCAAATGCTACTACTATTATAAAATCTGGCTTTAATTCCTTTAAATATTCTACTGCTTCTCTATCATCTTTCAACTTTTCAGGTTGAAACACCTTAATATCATGCTTTACAGCTACTTCTTTCACTGGAGAAAAGACCATTTTCTTTCCTCTTCCTCTTGGTCTATCTGGCTGTGTAAACACAGCTTCTACACCAAACTTTTCTATTAAAGCTTCTAATGACGGAACAGCAAAATCAGGAGTTCCCATAAATACTATTTTCATTAACTTTCCTCCTATTTTACATGATCAATATATAATATACCATCTAAATGGTCATTTTCATGAAGTATAGCTCTCGCTAATAATTCTTCTCCTTCTAAAACAAATTGTTCACCTTTTTCATTAAATGCTCTTACTTTAACATAATTAGGTCTTTCAACTTGCTTTGTTTCTCCTGGTATACTTAAGCACCCTTCGTCATCACATTGAGTACCACTAGTTTCTAAAATTTCTGGATTTATAAATACCATAACTCCATTTTCATCACCAATATCTATAACAAATATTCTTTTAAGTATACCTACTTGTGGTGCTGCTAATCCAACTCCATTTTCTTCATACATAGTGTCTACCATATCTTCAATAAGAGTAAGTTCTCTATTTGTTATTTCAACTACCTCTTTACATTTTTTTCTTAAAACATCATCACCAACAGTTCTAACTTTTCTTATTGCCATCTTTTTGTCCTCCTAGAATAAATTATTTGGATTTATATCTATACTTATTCGTATATCATTATATACGTTCTTGTTCTCATCATAAAGTAATTCTTTAATTTTTTTTGCAAAATCTGAATTAAATTCACCTTTTATAACAATTTGCCATCTATAATTATCCTTAACTTTAGAAATCATACATGGAATTGGTCCTAAAAGTTCAACATCAAATTCCTTTTCTACTAAAGGTTTAATCACATTAGATATTTTATGCATAAAATTCTTTAATAAATCCTCTTTTTTAGCTGTACCATTTATTAATAATAATTTACCAAAAGGCGGATATTTCATCATAGCTCTAATAGTAAACTCCTTATCATAAAACCCTTCATAATCATAATTTATAGCATATTGTAAACTGTAATGATCTGGAGTATAAGTTTGAATTATAACTTCTCCTTGTTTATCACCTCTACCTGCTCTCCCTGCTACTTGTGTAATTATTTGAAAAGTTCTTTCTGCTGCTCTATAATCTGGTATATTTATAGACATATCTGCAGCTAAAATACCAACTAATGTAACATTTTTAAAATCTAATCCTTTAGAAATCATTTGAGTTCCAATTAAAATATCTGCTTCACCATTTTTAAAGCTATTATAAATTCTTTCATAAGAATTTTTGTCTCTTGTAGTATCAACATCCATTCTTATTACTCTTGCATTTTTAAAGTATTTTTTTACTTCTTCTTCAACTCTTTGAGTACCTGCGCCAAAAAACTTAACATATTTACTTTTGCACTTTGGACACTCTTTAGGTTCTCTTTGCGTTTTCCCACAATAATGACATACCAATAATCCATTTTTATGATAAGTCATGGAAATATCACACTCTTCACATTTAAAAACATACCCACAGCTTCTACAAGAAACAAAGGTAGAAAATCCTCTTCTATTTAAAAACAAAATCACTTGTTCTCTTTTTTGCAACCTATCTTCAATTGCGTTAAATAACTCTCTACTAAATAATGATTTATTTCCACTTCTAAGCTCATTTCTCATATCAACAGTATTCATTGGCGGCATTGCTTTACCATCAACTCTAGAATTAAGCTCTAACAATTCAATCTCTCCAATTAATGCCCTGTAGTATGTTTCAATAGTTGGTGTTGCTGAACCTAAAATTACTTTACAATTCTTTAATTCACTTATAAATTCCGCTATTTCCTTTGTTTGATATTTTGGATTTTGTTCAGATTTATATGTATTTTCATGTTCCTCATCTATAATAATAAGCCCTAAGTTTTGTGCCGGTAAAAATATAGCGCTTCTAGCCCCGACTATAACTTTTGCTTTTCCTTCTTTGACCCTAAACCATTCATCAAATCTTTCCCCATCAGACAACTTGCTGTGAAATAAAGCAACATTTACTCCAAACCTTCCTTTAAATCTTTCAATCATTTGTGGAGTTAGTGCAATTTCTGGTACTAATATAATTGATGATTTATTTTCTAATAAAGCCTTTTCAACAAGTCTCATATAAACTTCTGTTTTACCAGAACCTGTTACACCTTTAAGTAAAAATAAATTACTACTAGAGCTATTGTACTGATTTATTACCTTTTGCTGTTCAATAGTCAATTGCTTCGCATTATCATCATTATATTTTCTATTATTATATCTAAAAACAGTTTCTTCTTCTACTACTAAAATATCTTTTTCAATTAGTTTATTTAATTTATATTGAGAAATTGAATAATGATTTATAAGTTCACTCTTAGTATATTTTCCAGAATTATTTTTTAAAAATTCAATAATATCTTTATACCCATCTGGTTTTTGTATACTACTTAAATCTTCACTTTTTAATACTATAACCTTTTTACTTTTATTCTTTGCACCTTTCATTATGCCAACAGGAATCAATAGTCTAAAAGCATCTATATATTTACATAATGTCTTTTTCCTCAAAAAATCGATAAGCTTAATATTGTCAGCATCAATTACAGGTTCTTTCACTAAAATAGTTGAGATATTTTTAGTTCTAAACTTTATGTCAACTTCTTCTTCATTTTTTACTGTTAATACAAAGCCTTCAGATGTTTTATTTCCTTTTCCAAAAGGAACCTTTACTATCTGTCCTACTTTAATATCACTTTTAAACTCTTCTGGTACTTTATATGTAAAAGGTCTATCTATTTCTAATGCTTCAGAATTTACAATTATTTCAGCATATAAATTCAACTTATCACCTTCTTACTTTAAGCTACAAAATAATATAATCACATATTTAATATTTAAAATTGAATACTATATAAAGAAAAGCGCAATTAGCGCTTTTCTAAAATCATATCAAATATATTACTTGCAACTTCTTTTTTACTCATTTTTTCAAGTTCAAGCTTTTCATCATTTTTAGATAAAATGACGACTTTATTATCTTCACTTCCAAAACCTGTATCAGAAGATGTAATATCATTTGCTACTATAAAATCTAAGTTCTTATTTTTTAGCTTTTTATTTGCATTTTCAAGTACATTATTACTTTCTGCTGCAAATCCAACTAAAATTTGATGTGTTTTTATCTCTCCTAGAGATTTTAATATGTCATTGTCTCTAGTTAAACAAAGATTAAGGTCACCATCACCCTTTTTAATCTTTTCTTCACTGTATTCTTTTGGTTTATAATCAGCAACAGCTGCTGATTTAATAACTATATCTGCCCATTCAAAATACTGTAAAATTTCATTTTTCATTTCTTCATTAGTTTTTATGTTAATTATTTTTACGTCTTTAGGCGGATTTAAATTTGTAGGACCTGATACTAAAACAACTTCTGCTCCTCTTTCTCTTGCTTCTTGAGCAATCGCATATCCCATCTTTCCAGTTGATCTATTTGTAATATATCTTACTGGGTCAATAGGTGCAATAGTTGGACCAGCACTAATCAGTACTTTCTTTCCTAACAAATCCTGCTCTTTTTCTTCTAGTTCTTCTAATACTCTTTCAACTATTGTATTAACATCTGCTAATTTACCAATTCCAACATCACCACAAGCTAATCTACCACTAGCTGGCTCAATAAATTTATAGCCAAAATCCTTCAATTTAGAAATATTATTTTGAACTATTTTATTTTCATACATATTTGTATTCATAGCTGGTGCTATAAGAACCTTAGCCTTTGTTGCCATTATAGTTGTTGATAACATATCATCTGCAATTCCATTAGAAATCTTACCAATAATATTTGCAGTTGCAGGAGCAACTAACATTAAATCAGCCTTTTGTGCTAATGATATGTGTTGTATTTCCCATGCTTTAGGTTCTGCAAACATATCAGTAACAACCATATTTTGACTTATAGATTGAAATGTTAATGGATTTACAAACTTTGATGCACTTTCAGTCATTATTACATGAACTTCAATATCTTTTTTTCTTAAAGCACTAATTACATCTAATGCTTTATATACTGCAATTCCTCCAGTAACGCCAATAACAACACATTTACTCATAACTATTTATTTCCTTCATCACATTTATGATAAGAAATTTCACCTTCATTTACTTCATTTATTGCTAATGTTAATGGTTTCTTTGAAGAAACTGAAGTTAATGGTTTAGCACCATCTATTATTTGTCTTGCTCTTCTTGATGTCACTATAACTAGTGAATATCTGTCTTCTACCTTTTTTAGTAAGTCCACCACTGATGGATTAATCATAGAGTTGTTCATGAATTAAGCCCTCCTTAGAATCTAATATTGTATCTTTTATTCTATCTACTCTACATTTTTCTGCGGCAATTATTCCTTCTATTTTTGTAACTGCCGTATCAACTTCATCATTAACTACTGCATAATTATATTTAGAAACATAGTTTATTTCTTGATATGCATTTTTAAATCTTGTCATTAATGATTCTTCAGTTTCACTTCCTCTTTTTATTATTCTATGCTTTAATTCTTCCATAGATGGAGGAAGTATAAAAATAAATACTCCTTCACTAAAGTTTTCTTTTACCTTTAGTGCACCTTGAATATCTATTTCTAATATTACATTTTTACCTTCTGCTAACATTTCCTCAACTTTAAACTTTGGAGTTCCATACATGTTACCATGAACATTAGCATACTCTAAAAAGTCATTTTTTTCTACTCTTGCAATAAAGTCTTCTTTAGTAAGGAAGTGATAATTTACACCATCAACTTCGCCTGCTCTTGGACTTCTTGTAGTTGCTGAAACAGAAATAAATAAATCATCTCTTTTTTCTAAAAGCGCCTTACAAATGGTTCCCTTTCCAGCACCTGATGGACCGGAAATTACAATCAATAGTCCTCTATTATGCATTATTCATCAACCTCATCTACAGCTTCATCTTTAACTACTAATCTATGTGCAACAGTTTCAGGTTGAACTGCTGATAAAATAACATGATCACTATCAGTAATTATAACAGCTCTTGTTCTTCTTCCATAAGTAGCATCAATAAGCATGCCTCTATCTCTAGCTTCTTGGATTATTCTCTTAATCGGCGCTGATTCTGGACTAACTATTGCAACTAATCTATTAGCTGATACAATGTTACCAAAACCAATATTAATTAATTTTATTCCCATTCTTCTCCTCCTACTATTCTATGTTCTGCACTTGTTCTCTAATTTTTTCAAGTATATTTTTTATATCAATAACTATATTAGTCATTTGGATATCGCTAGATTTTGAACCAATTGTATTAGTTTCTCTATTCATTTCTTGAACAATAAAGTCAAGCTTTCTTCCAATAGGTTCGTTTAACTTTAAGGTTTCTCTTACTTGATTAATATGGCTTTTTAATCTTATTATTTCTTCATCAACAGTTGCCTTATCTGCTAATATACAAACTTCAGTAGCTACTCTATTTTCATCTACTTCAACTGCTCCTAATAATTCCTTTAATCTATCTTCTAGTTTTTGTTTAAATGCTTTTGGAATACTGTCTGCAAATTCTTCAACCTTTACTACTAATTCTTCAATTTGCTTAACTTTAACTAATATATCTTCTTTTAATTTATTACCTTCAACTTCTCTCATACCAATCATCATATCTAATGAAGCACTTATTAAAGGCTTTAGTTCTTCCCACATTTCATCAACTTTATCTTCTTCTTCAACCATAGTAATTACTTCAGGGAATCGTGCAATTTGCATTACTGATATATCATTTTTAACATCTAAGTTATTTTCAATTTCCTTAAGACATTTTAAATATTCTTGAGCTAAATTAATATCTAATTTAGGAATTCCACTACCTTCGTTATAACTTTTTAAGTTAATAAATACATCAACTTTTCCTCTACTAAGAGAATTGCTAATCATTTTTCTAATTTCTTCTTCTAAAGAAATTATACTTTTAGGCATTCTTATATTTACATCTAAGTATCTACTATTTACACTTTTCATTTCAACAGTAAAGATTCTTTTTTTGCCTTCTTCACTACTGCTTCTACCAAAGCTAGTCATACTCCTTATCATATTATTCTCCTCACCGCTTATTATTTTTTATCTTTCAATAAAATTTTATTGCGTTCTTAATAACAAATTTAGTTTATAACCTAAGGTACTTTAGTGTCAATATTTTGTTAACAAATTGTTCACAATTATTTTTTCCAAAGAAAAAGAAGCTAGATAAATTCTAACTTCTTTTTGTTATAAAATATTAATATTTTCGTCAATTATTTAAGGAAACTCTGCTCCTAACCGTCGCTGAGTAAGTTCGAGTAGCCAAATTAAAATTTGGACTCTCACTTATAGTAATATCAACTTGAATATAAATATAATTGCTAATACGTACATTATCCAAGAAACGTTATGTTTCTCTTCTTTCTTAGAAAATATATTGTATAAGAAATTAATAATTACATATGATAATATTCCTAATGTTAAACCATCACCAATACTGTATGTTAATGGCATAGCTGCAATAGTTAAGAATGCTGGAACACCTTCTGTAATATTATCAAAGTCAATTTCTTTAACTGCTCCAAGCATTAAATAACCAACATAAATTAGTGCTGGTGCTGTTGCACAACCTGGAATAGCTATAAATATTGGAGAGAAGAACATTGCTATTAAAAACAATACTCCAGTAGTTATTGCTGTAAATCCTGTTCTTCCACCTGCTGCAACACCTGTTGAGCTTTCAACATAAGTAGTTACTGTAGAAACACCTAATAAAGATCCTGCTGTTGTACCAACTGCATCTACTAATAAGGCTTTTCCTGCATTAGGAACTTTTCCATCTTTATCAAGCATTTTTGCCTTAGAACAAACACCTACTAAAGTTCCAACTGTATCAAAGAAATCAACAAATAAGAATGTAAATATTACTGTAATAAACATCTTAATATTTTCTGGACTAAATGCATGCACTAAATCTACTTTACCTGCAATTTCACCTATTCCTTCAAACTTAAATACCCCTGTTGGTAAATAAATTCCAAGTGCAGCTGCAGCCTCAGTATTGATTAAAGCATATCCCCATGCAATTAATGATGAAATTAAAATTCCCCAAAGGATAGATCCTTTTACTTTCTTTTTATCTAAAACTGCAATTATAATTAAACCTATTACTGTAATTATTACTGCTGGTGAAAAATGTCCTAATTCAACCATTGTAGATTCATTTGCTACAACTAATCCTGCATTAACCATACCTATGAAAGCAATAAATAATCCAATACCTCCAGTTACAGCTAACTTCATATTTTTAGGAATTGCATTTACAACAGCTTCTCTTACTTTAAATAATGATAATATAATAAAAATAATACCTTCAATAAACACTGCAGATAATGCTATTTCCCACGAAACTCCCATTTGTCCAACAACAGTATATGCAAAGTATGCATTTAATCCCATTCCTGAAGCTAAAGCAAATGGTAAATTAGCAAACACACCCATAAGAATACATGCAATACCAGCTGCTAAACATGTAGAAGTTACTAATGCACCTGCTGGCATTCCCGTTGTAGATAAGATATTTGGATTAACTGCGATAATATATGCCATAGTTAAGAATGTTGTTAATCCACCGATCATTTCCTTTTTCATATCAACTTTTTTGTTTGATAAAATAGGAAGAAGTTTTTCCTTCATCGTTAAATTTTCCATTATAATTTCCCCTTATACTTTATATTTATAAAACTATTGCTAGTTTCATTTTAGTAGTCATGCTTTAACAATAAAAAAGCTACAAAGTTATAAGATATACTTTGTAGCTAAATTAACACTAATATTATTCGTATTATATTAAATTTCAAACAAACAACACTAAAACACGAATGTACAAGCTACCTTACAATTAAATTATACGGTATACTTACCTGTAAGTCAACATTTTACGTATGTTGTTTGATTTTAATTATGTAATATTCGTAATTTAAAATTGTTTTTCAATTTCTTCCTTTTTTATATTACTATTAATTGCTAATGCAAGCTTTATTCTTGCCTTTTGTCCTGGTAAAGTATCCCCAAAGATTACACCTAAATCTTTAAGCATTTTTCCTCCACCTTCATATCCATAAGATTCATGTACTCTTCCTTCAAAGCATCTTGAAACAACAACAACCGGAATTTCCTTATCTAGTGCTTTTTTTATACCTTCAACCATTCTAGGCGGTACATTTCCTCTTCCTAAAGCTTCAATAACAATTCCACCAAAACCTTTTTCAACTACAAAATCAATTAATGTAGAGTCCATATCAGCAACACATTTAATAACGGCTACATCTTTATTTATTTCTTTCACTTCATACTTTTCAGATTTTTTAGCTTCTCTATAAAACATTACCTTATTATTATCAACTATTCCAATAGGTCCAAAATTAGGAGTTCTAAAAGCATTTAAAGCCATAGAATTTGCTTTTATTACTTCTGATGCAGAGTTTAATTCACCATTAAAACATACAAGTACTCCTCTACCCTTTGCATCTTCAGAAATAGCCGTACAAATTGACGCTGCTAAGTTAGAAGGTCCATCATACCCTAACTCTGAGCCACTTCTCATTGCTCCTGTAATTACAACAGGCTTGTCACTATTTATTGTTAAATCTAAAAGATATGCTGTTTCTTCTAATGTATCTGTACCATGTGTAATAACAACACCATCTATATCTTCTCTATTTAATAACTCTTTTGAAAATTCACTTAACTTTAACATCATCTCAAAAGTCATATGTGGTGACGGCATACTTGAAAAGCTATAAGACTCTATTTCTGCATATTCCTCTATACCTGTTACCATTGACATTATCTCTTCTCCAGTTAAACTAGGCACTGCTGCTTTAATTCTTTCATCAACCTTCATAGATATAGTTCCGCCATTAAAAATTACCGCTATTTTCTTCATTTTCATCCTCCCAACTTTTTACGCTTTAACTAATATACGTTTTATCCATTTCACCTTTTTAGTTTTAAACTACATAAAGGCTTTTTTAGTTTTAATTTTCAAGTTACAAATGACAAGTATTAAGTTACAAAAATATTTAATTCATGTAAAATTTAATAAATTATATTTCTTTTTCAAAAATTATTAATGGCCTAACCCTAAACATTCTATTTATATACTCTAACTTCAAACTCTTATCACTCTTAACTCACTAAATAATTATTGGCAGGTCGACACTTCCTGCATCTCTAGTTACTGAAATTCTCAGCGCATGAGGAGCCCTTTCTCACCTCAATAATCATTTATATACACAATTTCATATTATACATTTTCAAATTATTTATAGCAAATAAATTATTTATTTTCTTTAATATTAATTAACTTACCACTATAAACTCTATTTTCAATTTTTTTATCAGTTATAGGATACATAGTTGTTACATAGATATATTCTTTTTCTTCATCAACTTCAACTCCTAAAAGCAAATTAGTATAAACCCTCTTAATAAATTCTACAGCAGTCTGTCCCTCTCCATTTTTATAAATTCCAATATAGTCAGGGTCATCTAGAATTTTTTTCATCCAATCAAGAATGCTTGCCTTGGTTTTCCTATCTAATTGTTTTCCATGTCTTTTCATAATATGCTTTAGCACTCCTGGGGAGGCATATATCACTCCAGTAAACTCTATACCTAACTCATTAGCTATCTTTTGCCTTAAATATCCTACTCTTTTATAGGTACAAAATCTGCTCTCCATACTATCCCTCTTCACTATAATATATTAAGCATAATACTATCTGCTTAATATATTCTATTCTAGTAAATGGACAGTTTACACTAAAAAATGAAAATATTTTATATTTTTTTATCTTTAATATTCGTGTTTTTACATAAAAAAATAATCTACTACTAAATTATAAATATTTAGCAGCAGATTATCCCTATGTTATAGTATTATACAAATTAAACCGCCATTACCTTCATTAATAATTTTTTGAAGTGTCTTTTGGATTTTAACTTGTACATCTTCCGGCATCTTATATAACTTATTTTGCAAGCCTTCTTTTACTAAAACTTCTAATGACTTACCAAACATATTACTTTGCCATAATGATGCTGGATCTTTTTCATATTGCTCCATAAGTGCTGTAACAAGCTCTTCACTTTCTTTTTCTGAACCCATGATTGGGCTAATTTCAGTTTTAATATCAGCCTTTATAAAGTGAAGAGATGGTGCACTTGCTTTTAATTTAACACCAAATTTTGTTCCTTGTTTTACAATTTCAGGCTCCTCAAATTTCATTTCACTTAATTGTGGCGCAACTAATCCATATCCTGTTTCTCTAACATCAACTAATGCATCCTTGATTTTATCATATTCTCTCTTTGCTATATTTAAATCTTTTACAAGCGCAATTAAATCACTTTCGCTTTCAATATCAACATCACAATTTTCACTAAGTACTTTATAAAAAATGGTTTCACTTGGCTTTAGTAGTATATTAGCTGTTCCTTCACCAAGTTTTATTTGTTTTAAATCAGATGCACTTAAATTTTCATTTTGTTTAGCATCATAAAATGCTGGTTTTATGTCCCTAATCTTATCTACACTATCACACATTCCCTTAATTATTTTAAAGAATTCTTTCTTTAACCAATGATCAGGATCTAAGCTTTCTACCCATGTTGGCATATCAATATTTATTTCCTTTACAGGGAACTCTTTAAGTACATGTTTAAAAAGTTTTTCCACATCTTTTTCAGTCATATTTGAAACATCCATAACTTGAACTTCTACATCATATTTCTTTTCAAGTTCATCCTTTAATGTATCAGTTTCTGGAGAGTTTATGTTCTTGGTATTAAGTACAATTATAAAAGGTTTATTTATAGCTTTAAGCTCTTCTACAACCCTTTCTTCAGCTTCAACGTATTCTTCTCTATCTATTCCTGTTATACTTCCATCTGTTGTAATTACAAGTCCTACAGTCGAATGATCTGTAATAACTTTTCTTGTCCCAATTTCTGCTGCATCTTCAAAAGGTATTTCATATTCATACCATGGAGTATTAACCATTTTAGGCTCTTCGTTTTCTAAATATCCTAAAGCCCCCTTAACTATATACCCCACACAATCTACTAATCTAACCTTTAATTTTACATCATCATCAATTGTAATTTCTACAGCTTCATTCGGAACGAATTTTGGTTCTGTAGTATGGATACTTTTTCCTGAACCACTTTGTGGTAATTCATCTTTAGCTCTTTCTTTTTTATAAGTATTTTCAATCTTTGGTATAACCATAAGGTCCATAAATTTTTTGATAAATGTAGATTTCCCTGTTCTAACTGGACCTACAACACCTAAGTATATGTCCCCTTGAGTCCTTTCCGCAATATCTTTATATATATTGAAATCACCCATAAGTACACCCTCCTATTTATTTTTAACACTATATATATATTCCATAGTCAAAAAAAGTATACTACTTTTTTAATTTTAATAAATTAATGAAAATTCATAAACTTCAAATGCATTTGTTTTTTCTTTATCTTTTTCATTATCTATATAGTTAAAAATATGTAGTTGGAAAAGTAAATATGATATTTTTACATAATAAATAAAAAATAAATTTTACTCTAAAAAAAGAAGCTACAAATTAACTTGTAGCTTCTTTAATAATTAATAATTTTCTGCTTTTTTATCTCTTTGTAGTAATTCACTTACCATTTCTTTAGCATCCTTACCTTCAAAAAGAACTTTATATAAAGCATCTGTTATAGGCATTTCAACATCTAACTTTTCTTTTAAATCATAAAATGCATGACATGCCTTAATACCTTCAACAATCATTCCAACTTCTTCAACAGCTTCTTCTCTTGTCTTACCTGTTCCTATTAAATATCCTGCCCTTCTATTTCTAGAATGCATACTAGTACAAGTTACAATTAAATCACCCATTCCAGTAAGTCCTAAGAATGTCTCTACTCTTCCGCCAAGCTTAGTTCCTATTCTAACTATCTCAGCCATCCCTCTAGTCATAAGAGCTGCCTTTGTATTATCTCCATATCCTAATCCATCACAAACTCCAGCTGCTAATGCTATAATATTCTTTACAGCTCCTCCAATTTCAACACCAACTAAATCATCATTAGTATATACCCTAAATGTTTTAGTCATAAATAAATCTTGAACTTCTTCAGCAACCTTCATATTTTTAGAAGATGTAAGTACTGTTGTTGGAATATCAAAAGCAACTTCTTCAGCATGACTTGGTCCTGATAAAACAACTACAGGATTATTAAGTTCTTCTTCAATAACCTCAACTAATGTTTTATTACTTCCCTCTTCTATTCCTTTTGCAATACAAATAACCGGTACATCTTCTTTTATTAATCCTTTAATACTTCTTGATGCACTTCTAATTACATGAGATGGAACTGCTAATACAACATAATTTGTATCTTGTATTGCTTCCTCTAAATTATTATAAGCTGTAACATTTTTAGGTACATCTAATCCTTTAATGAACTTATCATTTCGTCTATTAACATTGATATCCTCAACAACACTACTATCTCTATCATATACTGATACAATATTTCCTTTGTTTGCTAATAAGATAGCTAAAGAAATTCCGAAACTTCCTCCGCCTAAAAAAGTCACCTTACTCATAATTAATTATCCTTTCTCTCCCTATATTCTATTTGTATTCCAGTACCACTGAAATCAAAATTATCTCTTAATTGATTTTCTAAGTATCTTTCATAAGAGAAGTGTCTGCAGCTAGAATCATTAACAAAGAATACAAACTTTGGTGGTTTTGTAGCTACTTGAGTTGCATAGTATATTTTTAATCTCTTTAATGCAACTACTGGTGGTTCTTTCATTAATATTGCTTTACTTATAACATCATTTAATACACCAGTACCAACTCTCTTATCATAATTATCATAACATTCTCTAGCAACTTCTAAAACTTTATGTGCTCTTTGGCCAGTTAATGCTGATATAAATAAGAACTTAGCATATTTTATAAATTTAAGCTTGCTTTGTAAGTCTTTTTTATAGTTATCCATAGTCTTATCGTCTTTTTCAATAAGATCCCATTTGTTTACTATAACCATTATAGCCTTATTTAATTCATGTGCAAAGCCTACTATCTTTTCATCTTGCTCAGTAACACCTTCTGTAGCATCTATCATTAAAATACATACATCAGCTCTTTCAACAGCGGCAAGTGTTCTAATTACAGAATATCTTTCGATTTCTTCTTTAACTTTGCTCTTTCTTCTAAGACCAGCAGTATCAATTAATGTAAATTTACCAAATTCACATTCAATCTTACTATCGATAGCATCTCTTGTAGTACCTGCTATATCAGATACTATTAATCTATCTTCTCCTAATAATCTGTTTATTAAAGATGATTTTCCTACATTAGGTTTACCTATCATAGCAATCTTTATGTCATCTTCTTCTTCTTCTTTTGCAGCAATTGAATCAAAATGCTCAACTACCATATCAAGCATATCTCCAAGTCCTTTTCCTTGTCCTGCAGATACAGCTACTGGATCTCCAATACCTAAATTGTAGAATTCCCAAGCATTTTCTTCATCTTTTAAGTTATCAATTTTATTAACAACTAAAACTACTGGCTTCTTAGACTTTCTTAGCATTGTTGCAACTTCATTATCAGCAGCAGTCATTCCTTCTTTACCATCAACTACAAACATTATTACGTCCGCAGTTTCTATAGCAATATTTGCTTGTCTTCTCATTTGTTTAACTATTATATCTTGGTTTTCTGGTTCTATACCACCAGTATCAATCATTGTGAAAGTATGATTAAGCCATTCAGCCTCTGCATATACTCTATCTCTTGTTACACCTGGTGTATCTTGAACTATTGAAATTCTTTTTCCTGCTAATTTATTGAATAATGTAGACTTACCTACATTAGGTCTTCCAACTATAGCAACTATTGGTTTTGCCATTATTTTATTTCCTCCTGACACGCATCGTTTATTATGCTTACTATATCTTCTCCTGTATGATCACATACAAGAACCTTAACCCCTAACTCTCTTTCTATATCTTCTACTCTTGTATCATCTAGCATGATATATTCAGCTGGGCCTAATTCATATCCTTTTCTAAACATGTTGTTTGGCATGATTAAGTACTCACTATTAATTTTTCCTTTTAATTGCCCAATAATATCAGTTCCAGTAAGAAGTCCTGCAACAGTTATTGTTTCACCAAAGAAATTATTAATAATTTTATATGTATCTATCTTAATATTAGGGTTAACGTCCATTAACTTTTTCATTCCACTTTTTACTTCTTCATAAGCAAGTTTACCTGTTGGTACTGAAAAAGTTCCTTTTATATTTTTATTTAAATCTTGAGCAGTATAATTTATGGCTTCTCTGAAACATCTAATCATTCCAATTCCATCTTCTATTTGCTCATATCCGTTATAAAAATCTTCTTCAGGCACATCTATGCCTGCAACTAAATAAAACTCATCAGAAAATCTTACAAATGGATCATTTATTTCTTCCATAAATCTTTTTTGGAATTCCATAATCATTTCTAATTCTTTTCTTGAAGTTTCTTCGTTAAATGTTTTTACTTTAACTAATCCTTCTCTATACTTCGTAACTCCTATAGGTACTACTGCAACATTGGCAACTGAAGGATATAGTTCATATAATTCAGTAATAGTCCTCTTAAGTTCTTCACCATTATTTACTTCTGGTATAAGAACTATTTGACAATGCATTTCAATTCCAGCCTCTGCTAGTCTTTTTATTCTATCATAAACAGATCCTGCAAATCTATTCCCAAGCATTTTTACTCTTAGTTCTGGATTTGTTGTATGCACTGAAATATTTATAGGGCTTATTCTATATTTAATAATTCTATCTATATCTTCCTCTTTCATATTAGTTAAAGTAACAAAGTTACCTTGAAGGAAAGAAAGACGCGAATCATCATCTTTAAAATATAAGCTTTCTCTCATACCTTTAGGATTTTGATCTATAAAGCAAAACATACATTTATTACTGCATCTTTTTGCCTTATCCATAATACCGCCACCAAATTCTAGACCTAATTCTTCGCCATAGTCTTTTTCTATTTCGTAATCCCAGATCTCTCCATTTGGTTTTTGTATTTCTAAAACTATTTCTTCATCGTTCGTTAAAAACCTGTAGTCTATAATATCAACTATCTTTTCTCCATTTACTGATAATAAAATATCATTTTCCTCAATGCCGACTTCTTCAGCAATACTATCAGGCATTACACTTGTTATTACATTTTTCATAATGTCCACTCCTATAATTACCTACCATCTCTATGATATATTAACCTAATATTTTTATTTTTGTCAACTAACAAAAAAAGAATATAGGTTCCCCCATATTCTTTATTATTACTCATTTAAGTCTACATAATCACCTTTTGACGAAAAAATTATCCATTCACAAATATTTGTAACATGGTCTCCAACTCTTTCTAGGTACTTAGATGCAAATAACATTTGTGCTCCTTTATTTATGATTGATTCATCTTTTGCCATCTTCTTTAGCATATCATTGAATAATCCACGATATAAAATATCAACTTCATCATCCATTTTGCAAATTTCATAAGCAGCTTCTACATCATTTGCAACAAATGCTTCTATTGATTTTTTAATCATTTTTCTTAAAATATCAACCATTTGCCAAATTGGTTCGCATTCTTCACCTAGTACATCAAGTTCTACTCTTTGAGCTATTTTACAAATATCAACTGCATAATCAGCCATTCTTTCTAAATCTGTAACTATCTTTGAAGTAGTAAATATCTTTCTTAAATCAGTTGCTACAGGAGATTCCATAGCCATAAGCTTTAAGCATTGCTCTTCAATTTTTCTATTTAATTCATCAACCTTATCATCATTATCCATTACTTGCTTTGCAAGGACCATATCTTTATTTTTAAAAGCTTCTATACTATTATATATTTGCTTTTCTACTAAACTTCCCATTTCAGCAAGCTCAGACTTTAGAAGTTTCATTCTTTTATCTAAAAGATTTCTTGTCATTATCTCACTCCCTACTCACTTAATTGCATTGAAATCATATTTATATTTAAATTTTAATATATACTTAGCAATACTTAACTTTATCCAATTTAAATTTTATCCGAATCTTCCTGTGATATAATCCTCTGTTCTCTTATCCTTTGGTCTGTAGAATATATCTTCTGTCTTACCATATTCAATTACTTCACCTGATAAGAAAAATGCAGTTTTATCAGCAATTCTTCCTGCTTGTTGCATATTATGAGTAACAATTACTACAGTATATTGTTTTTTTAATTGATCCATAAGTTCTTCCATTTTATTAGTTGAAATAGGATCTAATGCTGATGTAGGCTCATCCATTAATATTATTTCTGGTGAAACCGCTATAGTCCTAGCAATACATAATCTTTGTTGTTGCCCACCAGAAAGGCCTAAAGCAGATTTTTTTAATCTATCTTTAACTTCATCAAAAAGAGCTGCACCTCTTAAACTTGTTTCTACTATTTCATCTAATTTCTTTTTATCTTTAATTCCATGGATTCTTGGACCATAAGCTATATTATCATAAATAGACATAGGAAATGGATTTGGCTTTTGGAATACCATACCAACCTTTTTTCTTAAATCTATTTCATCATATTCCTTATATATATCTTTTCCATCAATTAATATTTGACCGTTAATCTTTACACCTTCAATTAAATCATTCATTCTATTTAAAGTTCTTAAAAATGTTGATTTACCACATCCTGAAGGACCTATTAATGCTGTAACCTTTTTCGATTCTATATCTAAATTTATATTTTTTAATGCTTTATTATCACCATAAAACAGTTCTAAATTTTTAACCTGAATCTCAGGCTTAATTATATTTGACATATTTACACCTCAAAATCTTATGATTTTCTTTCATTAAAATAGTTTCATATCATAATTAAAAACTATTCATTACTTCACTATACTTAAAATTAAATATTAATAATTTGCTTTATTAAATTTCTTGCTAACAAACTTAGCTAAAAGATTTAAAATAAAAATCATTACAATTAAAACTATTCCAGCAGCAGCTGCTGATGCAATATCACCTTTTTCCTTAGTTTCAAGGAATGCATGAACTGTTAAAGTTCTACCACTTGACATTATACTTGTAGGTATTTTATAAACTGTACCTGCTGTTAAGAAAAGTGCTGCTGATTCTCCAATTACACGCCCCATTGATAGTATTACCCCTGAAAGAATACCTGGGATTGCACTTGGAAGTATAACTTTGTATAAAGTTTGAAATCTTGTTGCTCCAAGTCCAAGTGATGCTTCCCTATATGATGGAGGAACTACCTTTAAAGCTTCTTCTGTTGTACGAATAATTACTGGTAAAATTATTATTGCAAGAGTTAAAGATCCTGCTATAAGCGAATACCCAAACTTTAATGTTGTTACAAAAAATGCTGCACCAAATAATCCATATACGATTGACGGTATACCTGCAAGAGCTTCAGTTGAATATCTAATTATTCTAACTAATCTTCCTTGCTTAGCATATTCTTGTAAATAAACTGCTGCTAATACACCTATTGGTGTAGCAATAACTAATGATAATCCAATAGTATATAAAGTTGAAATTATAAATGGTTTAATTCCACCACCACCTGATGGTTTATATTCACCAAATAAATAATTAAAGTTTATAAGTTTATATCCTTTTAAAAATATAAATCCTATTATAAATACTAAAATCCCAACAGTTATTAATGCTGATAAATATAATAATATCTTTAAGATATTTTCTTTAAATTTTCTCATTTTTACTTACCTTCCTTATTAGAAAGTTTAGAAATAACTAAATTTAATATTAATATGAATGCAAATAATACAACACCTGTAGCAAATAATAACTCTTGGTGTGATTGAGTTGCATATCCCATTTCTAAAGCTATATTACTTGTAAGAGGTCTAACCTTATCAAAAATAGATGTAGGTATTTGAACTGAATTTCCTCCAACTAATATAATAGCCATTGTTTCCCCAATTGCTCTACCGCAACCTAAAACTATTGCTGCAAGTATACCTGACTTTGCTGCAGGTACAACAACTTTGAATGTTGTTTCTATATGTGAAGCTCCAAGCGCAAGAGATCCTTCTTTATAACTTTTTGGAACAGCCTTTATTGCAGTAGTAGAAACTGAAATTATTGTTGGAAGCATCATAACTGCTAAAACTATAATTACTGCTAATAAACTTTGTCCTTGTGGTAAATTAAAGGTATTCTGTATCCATGGAACAATTACTGCCAAACCAAATAATCCGTATAATACAGATGGAATTCCAGCTAAAAGTTCAACTGCCGGAATAATAATTTTTGATACACCTTTTGGTGCTACTTCTGAAATAAATATTGCTGTTAACAAGCCTATTGGCACTCCTATTATTAAAGCCCCTATCGTACCATAAATAGATGCAATTATCATTGGTAATATACCATACTTTTGATTTTCTGATGTTGGATACCATTCAGTACCAAAAATAAATTGAATAAATGATTTACCTTCTGCAAAAAATGGCCTTAATCCTTTATAAAATACAAATCCTATTATTAAAACTAAACTTACAACCGCTATAAGTGCACATATTAAAAATATTGCTCTTGTAACTTTATCTACGATGTATTTACTTTTATTTTTTTTATTTTCCTCTACCATTTTAGTCCTCCTAATGGTAATAACACACTAATATTGATTCATGTTGTAAAAACACCTCTTCATGAGAGGCATTTTTACAATATATTTTTGTTATTCTATAGTTATTAATTTGTTATCTTTTACTATTTGTTGACCTTCTGAACTTAATACAAAGTCAATTAATTTTTGTCCTTCGTCAGTTAAAGTATCTTTTGAAGTTACTAATAAGAACGGTCTAGAAATTTTATAATCTCCAGCTTTAACATTTTCAGCTGTTGGCTCAACATCATTAACACTTAAAGCTGAAACTGTATCATCAATATATTCAAAAGAAGCAAATCCAATTGCATTTTTATTTCCAGCTACTGTAGTTTTAACAGCTCCGCTACCATCTGAGATTGATGCATCTTTTGTTAATTCTTCTGATTCATATCCAACAATTTCTTGGAATGCATCTCTAGTTCCTGAACCTTCTTCTCTTGAAACAACTACGATTGGTGCATCTTCTCCACCTAAGTCTTTCCAATTTGTTATTTCACCAGTATATATCTTTTTAACATCTTCTAAAGATATGTTTTTAACAGTATTATTTGGATTTACTAATAAAGCAATTCCATCATATGCTATAGTAGTTCCCTCTACTGAACCTTTTTCTTCATCCTTTAATTCTCTTGAAGACATTCCAATTTCTGAAACTCCTCCAATAACATCTTTAATTCCTGCTCCAGAACCATTTTGTTGTATTTCTAATGTAACATTACTATTTTCTTCTTCATAAATTTCTTGAACTTTTTCCATTAATGGACCTACTGAAGTTGAACCTGAAATTGAAATAGTTACTGCTCCAGAACCAGCTTTATCTCCTTCTGCTGATTCATTAGATCCACATCCTACAAATGTAGCTCCAACCATAGTAACTAATAATGCCCCTACCATTAATTTCAATTTTTTACTTCTCATTTTTATTCCTCCACTTTCATAAATGAATTTTTTATTCATATACCTTACACAAATAATATTATTCCTCTAAAGTTAAACTAATATTACTAAAATGTTAAATAGGGTTAGAGAAATGTTAAGAGAATGTTAAACTGGTATATTTTTGTCTTATTCTGTAATAATAAAAAAAATAAAGATAAGCAGGAAATATAAAAATATTTCACTACATTATCTTTATTTGCATTTTTATTATTTTTTATAATAATTATTTTTTAATTTTAACAGTAAATGTACTTCCTACTCCAAGTTCTGATTCTACACTTATATCTCCATTAAACAATTTTACAATATGCTTAACTATAGCTAATCCAAGCCCAGTTCCCCTTGTAGACCTAGATTTATCCACTCTATAAAATCTTTCAAATATTCTTGGAATATCATTTTTAGGAATTCCTATACCATTATCACTGACCTTAAATATAAAATATTCACCCTCTAAAGTTAAATTAATTTTAACAATTGCCCCATCATTAGAATATTTTATTGAATTTTCAATTAAGTTAAGTGCTAACTGATGAAATTTATCTTTACTACCTATGATTTTATTATTAAATTCATCTTTATACTCAATAGATATATTTTTCTTTAAGGCTTGACTTTTTACTATTTCTAAAACATTTTCAACCACTTCTCCTGGTTTAAAACATTCATGATCCATTTTATGAAGATTTTCTATGTTAGATAACACTAAAATATCATTTATTAAATTAGTTAATCTTTCCGATTCCTTATCAATAATATCTAAAAACTTATTTTTAGTTTCATTATCCTCTACATATCTTAACGTTTCTGAAAATCCCTTTATTGAAGTTAATGGAGTTTTTAATTCATGTGAAACATTTGCTACAAATTCACTTCTCATGTTTTCTAATCTTTTAATATCAGTAATATCAAGTACAGAAATTACAACTCCCATTGTATTTTTTGAACCACTAATAATTGGCGCCTTTTTAACCCTTAACTCTCTTTCCACTGGATGAAATAATTTAATTTCTCTTGCACCTATTTCAGGCATTTCTCTAATAAAGTTTATTAAATCATAATCTATAATACAATCTGATAAATTTTTTCCTATAATATCTTCCTTTAGAGCAAATAACTTTTTAGAATATGGATTTATCAAAATTATTTTTTCATTATTATCAATAGCAATTACGCCACTTTCCATACTTTCTAAAATAGCTTCAAGTTTATTTTGTTTATCTAAAGAATCCTTTATTTTTATTTCAAGCTGATCTGCCATATTGTTAAAAGTTTGTGCTAAAAACCCAATTTCATCATAATTATAAACAATTGCTCTTTTATTTAAATTTCCATTTGCTATTTTCGTTGTAACTTTTTCAAGTTCTTTAATAGGGTATACTATTATTCTTACAAGTTTTATTGCAAATATTAAAGATAATATAAACACAGCAATTACTATTGCAATATAATACTTTAAAGCTCCTGATGTAAATACCTTAATTGCACTTATTGACACTGAACTTCTTAGTACCGTATTGTCATCAATTTTAGTTGCATAATAAACAAGATTAGTTCCTAAACTCTCACTATATCTCACACTACTGCCAGTCCCATTTTCAAAAGCATCTATAATTTCTTGCCTATTATTATGATTATCAAGACCACTAACTTCATTATCAAACGTTACATCACCATCTTTATTTATAACAGTAAAACGCACTAAATTTCCTTTAAATTTATATAAAGATAAATCTACCTCACTAAAAGTTTCTTCCTTTGCTAAAATCGAATTATATAGTGCTAGAGTTTCTTTTGCATCATTTATTGTACTAATATTAACTAATGCTATAAACGAGCTAGTTACAATTATTAAAGCAAAAATTACAGTAATAATTACTGATGTTATAATTCTTTTTTTCATGTTTTAACAATTGGGATTAAATCTATATCCCACTCCTCTTATAGTTTCGATTAGCTTAGGATTTTTATCATCCTCTTCAACTTTTTTTCTTAAATATCTTATATGAACATCTACTGTTCTCGTTTCTCCTATGTATTCATATCCCCATATCTTATCAAGTAAGGTATCTCTAGTTAGTATTTTTCCTTTATTCCTAATTAAAATTTCAAGAAGTTCAAATTCTTTAAGTGTTAAATCAAGTTTTTTATCTTTAACATGTATTTCTCTTTTTTCAAAATCAGCTTTTAGATTTCCAAATACCAAAACACTACTTTCTGGTTCAACCACTGAAAATCTTCTTAACACAGCTTTTACCCTTGCAAGCAATTCTCTTACAGAAAATGGTTTAGTGATATAATCATCTGCACCTAATTCTAATCCTAATATTTTATCAAGTTCCTCACTTTTAGCAGTAAGCATTATTATTGGAATATTTCTTATTTCACTATTACTTCTAACTTCCCTGCAAACATCATATCCATCTTTACCAGGAATCATTAAGTCTAATAAAATTAACTTTGGCTTTTCTTCAATTGCTAGCCTTACTGCATCAATTCCATTATTAGCTTTAATTACTTTATATCCATTATTAGTTAAATTAAAGCTTATAAGTTCTAAAATATGTTCTTCATCATCTACCACTAATATTTTTTCATTTGCCATTTTCTATCACCCCAAAATTTTATTTAATATAAATAAATGAAAATAACCTTCCGTAAGTACCATTACTAGCTCTATAAGAAAATAATTTACTTTCTTTTTCACAATGTGTACAAAGTTTTAATGAATATATATTTTCATCTTTTAATCCAATAGTTTTTAAATCACTTTCTATACAAAGCTCCATGCTTAAATTTCTTCCATTAAAAAGATTTTCTTCAGGAATCATATTAAATTTTTCAATAAATTTTTCTTTTAGTTCTTCAGATACTTCATAGCAGCATTGTCTTATATGTGGTCCAATATATGCTCTTATATCTTCAACATTTGAACCATATTCTTTAATCATTTTTTCTACAGCCTTCTTGCTTATGTCATTAAAGGTTCCCTTCCAACCACTATGAACAGCCCCAACTACACACTTTACTTCATCCACTAATAGTACTGGTACACAATCAGCTGTAAATGCACCAACTATAACAGACTTTTCATTTGTTATTATTCCATCGCCTTCATTTTCAATAAATTCTTCGTCATTACCTTTATAAACAAAAACCTTGTCACTATGTATTTGTCTAATATACTGCACTTCATTAACATTAAAGTCTTCCTTTAATGATAAAAGGTTATTTATTCCCTCTTCAGTATGTCTGTTAAAGCTTCTATTCATTTCTGCATTAGAAAATACTAAATTAATCTTTTCACCTTCTAAAACCCAAAAATCTTTAAAAACCTTAAAATCATTAACATTTAAATAATTCATAATCCACCTCTATATTTCTATATGTGTATTTTAACATTTTAGATATCCATTTACCAATTAATCTATATAACTTTTAACATGATTTTAACTTTGAAATAAAATTCTATGATTTATATTTTTGAATATATAATCATTATTGTATATTAAATCCTTATCTAATCTTAAATAACAAGGTAATTTGCCTTGATTGATTTATTATATCTATAAAAAAGACTACCCATAGGTAGCCCATTTTATTTATTATTTGTTCTTAATACATTTATCTCTTCAATAAATGTAGTTATATCCTTAAATTCCCTATATACAGATGCAAATCTTACATATGAAACCTCATCAAGATTTTTTAACCTATCCATTACCATTTCACCAATTACACTTGATTCAACTTCAGTTAACATATTATTAGAAATATTCTTTTCAATATCTTCTGCTAATTCTTCAATTTGCTTTCTAGATATAGGTCTCTTTTGACATGCAATAATAAGTCCATTTACTATTTTTTCTCTATTAAAGTTTTCTCTTGTAGAATCTCTTTTAACAACTAAAATCGGAATATCTTCAATTTTTTCATAAGTTGTGTATCTTCTGCCACAACTACTACATTCCCTTCTTCTTCTTATTGTTGTGTTATCATCAGTTGATCTAGAATCTACAACTTTACTTTCATCATAAAAACAAAAAGGACACTTCAAACAAATCACGCCTTTCCCTTATAGTTATATTTGTATTATACATTTTTTTTGTAATTAATACTATATTTTATTTTCATCTTGATTGATTTCTATACCTGTTGCATCTACAATTATTACGTCAACTCCCACTTTAACTATTTTTTCCCATGGTATCTCTATATCATCCTCTTTAGAAAACCAACCTTTATTACTGTTAGAAGGTAAAAATATTGATACTATTTTATTAGTTTCTAAATCTACTTTAAAATCTCTAATATAACCAAGCTTACTTCCTGTTGATATATCAACTACCTCCATACTTCTTATAGCATTTACAGAATATAAAATTAAGTCACTCTCCATAATTATCTCCTCCACCTTAAATATGTATTTTCTTTTACCATATTTATATATATGATGTGACCTTTCATTTTATTAAATTATTTATACTTTGTTTATACCTTAAGAAGTATTTAAAATATCAATACTTGTCCACCCCTCATAATCTTAGATTATATCATCTTTTTAGCAAAAAAAATAGGACTCAAAGAGTCCTATACATACTTCCTCATATGCTTTAATGCTGTTTTTTCTAATCTTGAAACTTGCGCTTGTGAAATTCCAATCTCATCTGCAACTTCCATTTGTGTTCTTCCATTAAAAAATCTTAATGTTAAAATTAATTTTTCTCTGTCATTTAATTTTTTCATAGCTTCTTTGATTGAAATATTCTCTAGCCAACTATCATCGCTATTCTTAGAATCACTAATTTGATCCATTACATAAATGGCATCTCCTCCATCATGATATATTGGCTCAAATAATGAAACTGGATCTTGAATTGCATCTAAAGCAAAAACAACCTCTTCTCTAGGTATATTTAATTCTTTTGCTATTTGGGACACTGTTGGCTCCTTATTATTATCCTTTATCAATTTATCTCTTACTAATAAAGCTTTATAAGCTACATCCCTTAAAGATCTACTTACCCTAATAGAATTATTATCTCTCAAATACCTTCTTATTTCTCCTATTATCATCGGTACAGCATATGTAGAAAATTTTACATTTTGAGATAAATCAAAATTGTCTATTGATTTCATTAATCCAATGCAGCCAACTTGAAATAAATCATCTACATTTTCTCCTCTATTATTAAATCTTTGAATAACACTTAGAACTAATCTTAAATTACCCTTAATAAAAGTTTCTCTTGCTTGTGTATCTCCGTTTCTCATCTTTAATAGGAGTTCTCTTTTTTCCTTTTCCTTTAGTACTGGTAATTTGGAAGTATTTACCCCACAAATTTCAACTTTGTTGATAATCAAAGTCAATCACTCCTTCAGAAGTAATAACATACTGCATTTAAAATTATTTCCGTTAGAGGATTGTTTTATACTAAAGACAACCTTAAATCATTTTATTTATTTCTTTCTTTAATCTATTTATTATTTTCTTTTCTAATCTTGAAATATAAGATTGAGATATACCAAGCATATCTGCCACTTCTTTTTGAGTCTTTTCCGTATTGCCTGAAAGACCAAATCTTAACTTCACAATTTCTTTTTCTCTTTCATTTAAATTTTTTAATGCTAAAAATAATAATTGCTTGTCAACTTCGTCTTCAATTAAATTGTATACTGTATCATTTTCAGTACCTAATATATCTGATAGCAATAATTCATTTCCATCCCAATCTATATTTAAAGGCTCATAAAATGATACTTCTGCCTTAACTTTTGTATTTCTTCTTAAATACATTAAAATTTCGTTTTCAATACATCTTGATGCATAGGTTGCTAATTTGATTTTCTTTTCAGGATTAAATGTATTAACTGCCTTTATAAGACCTATTGTTCCAACAGAAATTAAGTCCTCTACTCCAACTCCTGTATTTTCAAATTTTCTTGCAATATAAACTACTAATCTTAAGTTTCTTTCTATAAGAGTATTTCTTACTTCCTCATCACCACTTGCTAATTTTCCAACTAACTGTTCTTCTTCATCCTTTTTTAGTGGTGGTGGAAGTGCATCATTTCCACCTATATAATCTACTCTTTTTCTGAAAATATTAAATTTAGATAAAAACTTATTTAATAATAAAATTAATTTTCCCATATATCCTCCTTATACTATACCCCTTGATAACAAAGCTTGGAACTCATCTTCTTTGCTCAACTTTCTCTCACATCCGCATACTATTGCATCAACCCTTGTCCAGCTATTACTATCTTCATTTTTTATCATTATATTCCCTTTAAAACCTTTAACTTCTCCAACTTCGTTTATAGTATCATATTTAATAATAAATTTTTTATCATCTGGAATATCAAATTGATTAAAATAGTTATTCTCAACAATAACACATGGTAAATTTGTTACCGGCTCTCTTAATTCATTTCCTGTATCTAAAAATCCTTTTACTAGTACTGTTCTTGTTCCTTCGGTAATATATATATCATATAAGAAATTTTTAACTAAGGCTCTATCTTTAAGTAAATCAACAATTCTATTTATAAAAATAAATACAATCGCCACAGATAACACTATATATTTTATTGAATTGTTTTCAACTACAAACGCCTGTCCAATCATATATGTGTTTTGCATTTGTAAAGCTCCAAAGCATATTCCTCCTAGCATAAAAGCTAACATAAAAAAGACCAATATCGATTTTAATACATATTTAAATTTTTTACTTTCTAAAGAAATATATATCATAATTGCAGGTATCAATAATTTAAATGCTATGGAATTTAATAAATTTACATTACAAAAAATAACTAACCCGTATAAGCCTCCTAAAACCGCTGCAATGCATATATTCTTCTTATTAAAACTAAACCTTAATAATTTGAAAGTAAGTAATAGCAAGAATAAATTAATTACTATATTTTCAAATATATAAATATCAATATATACTTCCATATTTCTATCACCTCAATATATAAATTATAGCCTTATCTCTAAATTTTTTTTGTCATTTTAACGGAGGTAAATTTATTTTTTAAACACAGTTTTTTTACATATTTTTCCCAATTATTCTTATATATAATATTAAATCTTTTATTTCATTTTTAATCACTTTTATAATATAATTATACCCTTAATTAAAAACAAAAAAATAAATAGAAATTGCAATTATTACAACTTCTATTTATTTTATATTATAATTATTAAATTTTACTTTCTTGATCTTAAGAAGCTTGGTATATTAACGCTTTCTCTATCTAAATCTAATAATGGATCATTATGAGTTGCCTTAATAGGTTCTTCTTCTTTCTTAATAGTTTCTGCTACAGGCTTTGGTTCAATTTTTGCTTCAGGTGCTGAAGTATTTACTTTACCATTATCTTCTTCAAATCCTGTTGCAATAACTGTTAATCTTATTTCATCATTTAAAGTTTCATCTATAACTGCACCAAAGATGATATTAGCATCTATATCAGCTGCTTCTCTTACTATTTCTGCAGCTTCATAAACTTCAATTGCTCCTAAGTCAACTCCACCAGTAAAGTTTATTATAACTCCAGTAGCTCCATCTATTGAAGTTTCTAATAAAGGAGATGAAATTGCTTGTCTAACAGCATCTTGTGCTTTATTATCGCCTTTTCCATAGCCAACACCCATGTGTGCTAACCCTTTATCCTTCATTACTGTTTCAATATCAGCAAAGTCGGCATTAACTACCCCTGGTATAGTAATAAGGTCAGAAATAGCTTGTACCCCTTGTCTTAACACACCATCTGCTAATTTAAATGAATCTAATAATGTTGTTTTCTTATCTGCCATAGCAAGAAGTTTTTCATTTGGTATTATAACTAATGTATCAACATGTTGCTTTAAATTTTCTAATCCCATTTCAGCATGTCTCATTCTTCTCTTTCCTTCAAATGGGAAAGGTTTAGTAACAACACCAACAGTTAAAATATTCATAGATTTTGCAATTTCTGCAACTACTGGAGCAGCACCTGTACCAGTTCCTCCGCCCATACCAGCAGTAATGAATACCATGTTAGCACCTTTTATTGCTTCTGCTATTTCTTCTCTACTTTCTTCTGCAGCTTTTTTCCCGATTTCAGGATTTGCTCCAGCTCCAAGACCTTTTGTAAGTTTTTCACCTATTTGAATCTTTGTATTAGCTTGTGAAAGCAATAATGCTTGTTTATCAGTATTAACAACTATAAACTCAACATTTCTTAACCCCTCAATGATCATTCTATTAACGGCGTTACCACCGCCACCACCGCATCCAATTACCTTTATATTAGTTAATTCCTGCATATCTAACTCGAAATCTAACAAAATAACTCCTCCTTAAAACTCTCTCTATTAGTAATTAAAATACTTTCATAATATTACTTTATTAGTTCTTCTTAATTAGCTTAATTATAGTATTAAACATAAATTATTCCGTACTCTAATTTTACATCATTACATATATGTTAACAATAGTAAAATGCTAACTATTGAAGAAAATTGTAATGATTTTTTTAGATTTCATAAAAAAAATGATCAAAAAATGTTGCTTTTATCCTATAATGTACTATAATTTACTTCTATATCTTTATTCTATATAATAATAATTGCTAATTTTAAAATACTATATTTTAATTCATCATATAATATATTCAACAAAACTTTAAAAATTCCTCTAACTTTTAACATTTTTTTATTTTTATTGAAAATATATATTCACATTTATTCTTATAAGCTACTTTCATTCACTAAATTATAATTGGATTTTATTTATGAAAACTCTAAAATCCCCTTCATTTTAATAAATTTAATTTATTAAACTTAAAGTTTGAATTTACTTATAACAAAAGGACGTAATTTCTTACGCCCTTAAATTTTTATAAAATCATTAATCTTTTTAAAGTTTCTCTATCTACTGCATATGTCATTGCTGTGTCCATTGATATAACACCCTTTTTATATAACTCAGCTATAGCCATATCCATAGTTTTCATACCATATTTATTACCTGTTTGAACAGCTGATTCAATTTGATGTGTTTTACCTTCTCTAATTAAGTTTTGTATTCCTGGAGTACTCACCATTACTTCTAAAGCTGCAACACGACTATTGCCTTCAATATTAGGTAATAGTTGTTGAGATACAACTGCTTGTAATACTGATGATAATTGTATCTTAACTTGTTGTTGTTGATGTGGTGGGAATACATCTATTATTCTATCTATAGTTTTTGCTGCTCCAATTGTGTGTAATGTAGAAAATACTAAATGTCCAGTTTCAGCAGCTGTAATTGCAATTGATATAGTTTCTAAATCTCTCATTTCTCCAACTAAAATCACATCTGGATCTTCTCTTAATATAGCTTTTAATGCATTTCCGTAACTCTTACTATCCTTACCAATTTCTCTTTGATTAACGATGCAGTTATTATGCTTGTGTAAGTATTCTATAGGATCTTCTAAAGTTATTATATGTGCTTGTCTTGTATTATTTATTTCATTGATCATAGCTGCTAATGTTGTACTTTTACCACTACCTGTAGGTCCTGTAACTAAAACAAGCCCTCTTTTTTTAGTTACAATATCTTTAAGAACTGCTGGATGCTTTAATTCATCTAATGTTGGTATTTTTAGTGCAATAACTCTTATTGCTATAGCATCACTATTTCTTTGTTTAAAAACATTTACTCTAAATCTTCCGATTCCTTGTGCAGAATAAGATGTATCAAACTCTCCAATACTTAAATATTCCTCATATTTTTCTTGCAATATTTCTTTAGAAAACTCTTCAACATCATTTGGTAATAATTTCTTATCTCCTAAGTGGATAAGTTTTCCATTGTATCTTATAGTTGGTGGCAACCCAACAGTTAAATGTAAATCTGATGCCTTCATTTCTATCGTTTTTCTTAAAAGTTCTTGTAATACATACATATTATTTTCTCCCTAATCTAATCTCTAATCGTATATCATATTTTTATCTCTATTTATAGTTTAGTAAAATAATCCAAAAATTACAACTAATATTGTAAACTTTTTACCTTTTTTGTCATTTTGTTGTAAGTTCTTTCTTTAATTTCTTTAAAGCTTTCTTTTCTATCCGCGAAACATAAGATCTTGATATCCCAAGTAGACTTGCTATTTCTCTTTGAGTTTTGCATTTACCATCTACCAATCCATATCTCATCCTTATAATTTCTCCTTCCCTTTCACTTAGCGCTGTATTAATTTTAGAATAAAGAGCTTTTATTTGTATATTGGTTTCAACTTTATCAACCACAGAATCTTTATCACTACTTAAAACATCAATTAAACTTATTTCATTACCTTCTTTATCAACGCCTATCGGATCATGTAAAAATGTTTCTCCTTTTTGTTTTTTACTACTTCTAAAGAGCATTAAAATTTCATTTTCAATGCATCTAGATGCATATGTAGCTAATCTTGTTCCCTTTGATGCATCAAATGAATCAATTGCTTTAATTAACCCTACTGTACCGATTGATATAAGTTCATCTATATCTTTATTCGGTATTTGATACTTTTTCACAATATGTGCAACCAACCTAAGGTTTCTTTCTATCAATACTCCTTTAGCCTTCTTATCACCTGATTTTAATAGTTCAAGATATTTTTCTTCTTCTTTTTCATCCAAAGGCTGTGGAAAAGTGTTGTTACCTGAAATATATCCTGTAAGGAAAAAATTCGTACAGAACAACTCCAAAATATTACTAAAAAATATCACTAAGCTTCCTCCTAGTAGTGCTTATTATATAATATGATATTTTCTAAAAATATTGCTTGAAGATTGCAAATTAATTTTATTCCCAAATTTTATTCACTTATTAATGCTTTTATTATTTCTCTATATATTGGTGCTGCTGTATTTCCTCCAGCAAGTTCTGTTCCATTTTCATCTACACCATTTATATTTGGAGCAACAATTACTAATGTATATAATTTATTGTCAAGTTCAAAATAACCAGCAAACCAACCGTGAGTTGTTGCACCACCTTCACCTGTAGCTGTACCTGTCTTACCACCTTGTATTATACCATCTACCTTAGCTGCAGTACCAGTACCATTTGTTATAACATTACTCATACTATTTTTAACTAATTTTGATGTTGTTGATGTAAATATCCTATTTTCTTCATTTTGAATATTTTCTATAACATTATTATCATCATCTACAATTGCTTCGATAAGTGATGGCTTAATATAAATACCATCATTAACTATAGCATTAACAGCACCAGCAATTTGAAGTGGAGTTACAGTTACACATTGCCCAATAGCAAAATTGCTTACTCCATCAGTTAGCTTTGGCATTACCCCTACTGCCTCTTCTCTATTTTCACCTGCTAAACCTAGTACTTTGTTATATAATCCTAAATTAGTTGTATACTTTAACAAATTTTCATATCCTATTAATTGACCTAATTTTGCAAATATATCATTACAAGATACCTCAAATGCTTTATTAACTGTTAAAGTTCCATGAGCATAAGACTTTCCTGAATTCGTGCAAATATTTCCATTACAAGTAAAAGTATCAGTTACATTTACCAACCCTTCATTTAATGCAATAGCCTCAGTTAAAATTTTAAATATAGATCCTGGTTCAAATCCTAATTGACCTATTCCTAAATTTACATTAGCTTCTGATTCATCTTTTTGAACCATTGCTCTTATTTTACCCGTATTTGCTTCTAATAAAACAACACCAACATTATCTAAATTACTAAATGAATCATCTTTTAAAACATCTCTAATTTTATCTGACATTGAACTATCTATTGTAAGTCTTATATTCTTATTATTTACACCTGAATTTGTTTCATTAGTTCTATAAATAGATTTATCATCTAAATAAAACCCAGTAGTTGGTCTCTTATTATCTTGTATTATACTAACAACTTCACTTTCAAAAGATCCTTCTTCAACATTATCTTTATCAATTGATGCTATAATATTCTCAACTCTCCAACTTTCTTTTAAATCTAATTCATCATAAACATAAGTATATATTCCCTTTATATCATTAAGTTTATTTATTTTATCGTATGTTTCTTTAGTGATATTATAATAAATTTTTCCACTTTGTTGCATAATATCAGAAAAATTAAAAGATTCATCTTCAGATTTCATAATAAAATTCAAAGCTAATAAATCTTGTAATGTTTCTTCATAATTGTTTAACTTAAAAGGCTTTGTATCAAGAACCATTACATATTTATTTTTATAATTTATTAAACTTTCTCCATTAGTATCAAAAATCTTATAATTCTTATCACTAGTATATTCAACTTGATGATTTTCAAGTTCTCCTTGAACTGTACTAGTTGGCTTTATCATTAGAAAAAATAATCTTATAGTTAAAGCAATAAAAATGCTAAAAAATACTATCCCCACTGCAAGTGATTTTTTATTATTAATTTTAAAACCATACAAAAAAAACACCTCCTTAGCTAAATTCTAGCCTAAGAAAAGGTGTTTTATTCAAGTTACTTTAATATATCTCTGATTTTTGCCATTAATAAATCTATAGCAACATAATTATGTCCACCTTCAGGAATAATTATATCTGCATATTTTTTTGAAGGCTCAGTAAATTGTAAGTGCATTGGTCTTACAATATTAAGATATTGATCTACAACTGATTCAACAGTTCTTCCTCTTTCGTTAATATCTCTTACAAGTCTTCTTAGAATTCTAATATCAGCATCTGTATCAACATAAACTTTAATATCTAAAAGTTCTCTTATTCTTGGATCTTCAAGAATTAATATACCTTCAACTAAAATTATATCTCTTGCTTCAACTGTTGTAGTTTCTTTTGCTCTATTATGTACAGTAAAGTCGTAACTTGGTTTTTCTATAGACTCTCCATTTATTAAAGCTTTTAAATGCTCTACTAATAAATCATTATCAAAAGCCATAGGATGATCATAATTTGTTTTAACTCTTTCTTCCATTGATAAATGGCTTTGATCCTTATAATACATATCTTGTTGTATCATTGCAATACAATCATTTGAAAAATTAGAATATAACGCATCAGCAATTGTACTTTTACCAGAGCCTGTTCCTCCAGTAATTCCTATTAATATTGGTTTAGACATTACTGCATTTCCTCCTTAGTTGTTGTTTATGTTAATAACGTTATTTGCTTTTACTAGCATATCATTTACCTTTAAAGGAACATCAACCTTTACAGTAAACATCATATGTGCTCTATTAGCAACATCAGTTTTCTTATCTTTATCTAAATCATACATATCTTCTAGTTTAATTTTAAAATATGGAACTTCTGGTCTTAAAACTTCAACTTCTTCACCTTCGAATACTCTATTCTTTTGAAGAACTGTTGCTGTCTTTGTTTCCGGATCATATGATTTAACCATACCAACTATTTCGTAATCTCTAACATAGCCAGCGTCATCATAGTTTTGCTCACCATTAATACCTAAGTAGAATCCTGTATGATATGGTCTATGACTTACTTTTCTAAGCATATCCATCCATTCATCTTTAAACTTATAGTTGCTTGGATTTTCCCAGTAACTATCTAACGCTTCTCTATATGCTTTTACTACAGAAGCAACATAGAATTCACTCTTCATTCTTCCTTCAATCTTGAAAGAATAAATACCACTCTTAACAAGTTCAGGAATATAATGAATCATACATAAATCTTTTGAGTTCATTATATATGTTCCATTATCGTCTTCTATTACAGGATAATATTCACCTGGTCTAGTTTCTTCAACTAAGTGATATTTATATCTGCATACATTACCGCATATTCCCTTATTAGCATCTCTTTTAATCATATAATTTGATATTAAACATCTTCCAGAGTAAGCTACACACATTGAACCATGAATAAACGCTTCAATATCGCATCCTTTTGGAATATTTTCAGTTATTTCATTTATTTCTTTAAAAGTTAATTCTCTAGCTAATACTATTCTCTTAACTCCTAAATCATACCAGAATTTAGTTGCCATCCAGTTAACAGTATTTGCTTGTGTACTTAAATGTATTTCTAATTCTGGTGCTACTTCTTTACATATAGCAATTAATGATGGGTCTGCAACTATAACTGCATCTACACCTATATCATAAAGACCTTTTATGTATTCTCCTGCTGAAGGCAAATCATGATTTCTAGCAAAAACATTTAATGTTACATAAATTTTCTTACCTCTATCGTGACAATATTTAATACCTTCAATCATTTCTTCATTTGAAAAATTATTTGAAAATGCTCTAAGATTTAATTTGCCTCCACCAATATATACTGCGTCTGCTCCAAAATCTATAGCTATTTTTAGCTTTTCTAAATTACCAGCTGGAGCTAATATTTCAGGTTTTCTCATTTATTTACCTCCTTCTAGTTATAGCAATTCCATCTCCCATTGGAATTACAGAAGTAATTAAGTCCTTATCTTGTGATACTAAATCTAAGTAAGTTCTCATTCTCTTAACTATTGTAATTTTCCTTCTTTTAACTAAATCATCACTTGCAACCATTCCTCTAAATAACACATTATCAGCAATTATTATTCCATCATCTTTTAATAATCTTAAACAATGTGGTAAAAAGTGATTATAGTGACCTTTTCCTGCATCCATGAAAATTAAATCATAAGGTTCTTCTAATCTTTCTAATACTTCAAGACAATCTCCTGCCTCTATAGTAATATTATTTTCTAAACCATATGCTTTTATATTTTCTTTTGCATATTTTATCATTTCTTCGCTTCTCTCTATGGTAGTTATATGAGGATTACATCCTGCTGCTTCATACATTATAATTGCAGAATATCCAATAGCAGTACCAAGCTCTAAAATTCTAAGTGGCTTTTTCATGCTTACCATGAACTCTAAAAACTTTATTGTTTCTTTTTGAGCTATAGGCACTCCATTTTCCTTAGCAAAGTCTTCTAACTCTTTTAGTTTTCCTTCACTTTCAGGAATTAATCCTCTAATATATTCTTCCATATAGTCGTAGGTAACTCCACTCATACTAAACCTCCGTATATGTTAATATCCTAATTCTTCTTTTTTCTTTAAGAAATCATCATAATTATTTGTAAAATAATGTTCATCATCAGATGCTAGCAGATAAAATAAATAATCTGTACTTGCAGGATTTAATGCTGCTTTAAGTGATTCTACACCTGGATTACATATTGGGCCTACAGGTAAACCTTTGTATAAATATGTATTGTACTTTGATTCAATTGCTAAATGTCTATTTCTGACACTTTCAATATAATATCCATGTGCATAAATTACAGTTGCATCAATTTGAAGTGGCATATTTTGCTTTAATCTATTATAAATAACAGATGCAATTAATGGTCTATCTTCATCAACTCTTGCTTCTTTTTCTATAATAGATGCAACATTAACTACTTTTTCAACTTCCTCTTCAGTGATAGTATCACTAGCAGTAATTTCTTTAAATACTTCTTCAAATCTCTTTATCATTGTTTCAATTATGTACTGTGGTTCAACGCCAATCTCAAAGCTATATGTATCTGGAAATAAAAATCCCTCTAAATTATATCTTTTATCTGGATTATCCTTTACGTATGATGGCAATGGATAACTCTTTACTGCATTTAAAAATTCATCTGAAGTACATACTTCCTGCTCTTGTAGTCTTGTAGCAATATCTTCAATATTGAAACCTTCTGGAATAGTAACAGTTATTGCATTTGCGTTACTTGCATCCTTTAAAGTTTCTGCAATTTCTTTTACTGACATTCCTTTTTCTAATGTATGACTACCAGGAACAACTTCTAAATTTAGCCCAGTTAATTTTGCATATATTTTTATAATCAATGGACTTTTTATTTTATTTTCACTTTTTAATTTTGAGACAATACTATAAAAGCTATCTCCCTCTTCAACTAAAACTACTTCTTCATTAGAAATTTTAAGTGGTTTATTTATTGTAGATGTAAATTTAAAAATTCCTAAAAATAAAATAATAATCAATATCAAACCAATAATTATGTTAGAATTTCTTTTTCTCTTTTTTCTTCTTCTTTTTAATTTGTTGGTATTTTTAACTCTTTTCTTCATAAATACCCCCTGTATTTAAAAGTGAATAGCTAAAACACTTAGCTATTCACTATTATAATACTTTTCTATCAAATTTTAAACAATTTACATAATTATTTTTTGCTTCTGCTTATCATTCTCTTTCTTTCAGCAGCATCTAAGTATCTCTTTCTGATTCTTATGCTTTCTGGAGTAACTTCAACTAATTCATCATTTCCTATGAATTCAATTGATTGCTCTAAAGTTAATGTTGTAACTGGTACTAATTTAACAGCATCATCAGAACCTGAAGCTCTTGTATTTGTTAACTTCTTACCTTTACAAACATTGATATCTAAATCTTCAGCTCTAGCACATTCTCCTACTACCATTCCTTGGTATACTGGTGTACCTGGAGTTATGAATAATCTACCTCTTTCTTGAGCATTGAATAATCCATAAGCAATTGCTTCACCTTGTTCAAATGAAACTATTGATCCTCTGCTTCTAGCTTCGATTTCACCCTTGTATGGTGCATATCCTTCAAATACGTGGTTCATGATACCATTACCCTTTGTATCTGTCATGAATTCATTTCTGAATCCGATAAGCCCTCTAGCAGGAATAATAAACTCTAATCTTGTATATCCATTAACAGCAGATGTCATATTAACCATTTCAGCTTTTCTTGGTCCCATTTTTTCCATAACAGCACCCATGAATTCTTCTGGAACGTCTATTGTTAAGTATTCCATTGGTTCTAACTTCTTACCATTTTCTTCTTTGAATATAACAGATGGCTTAGAAACTTGTAATTCAAATCCTTCTCTTCTCATTGTTTCTATAAGAACTGATAAGTGAAGTTCTCCTCTTCCTGATACTTCGAAGCAATCTGGAGTTATTTCTCTAACTCTTAAACTTACGTTAGTTTCTAATTCTTTCATTAATCTATCTCTTAAATGTCTAGATGTAACGAATTCTCCTTCTTTACCTGCAAATGGTGAATCATTTACCATGAAGTTCATGTTAAGTGTTGGTTCATCAATTTCAACGAATGGTAAAGCTTCTGGATTTGAAGCATCTGCAATTGTTTCACCAATATTAGCATCCATAATACCACTTACTGCTATTATATCTCCAAGTCCTGCTTCTTCAACTTCTTCTCTCTTTAATCCATTGTATCCAAATACAGCTGTGATTTTGTAATTAGATTTTGTCCCATCTTGTCTTACTAAAGTAACATTTTGGTTCTTTTTAACTGTTCCTCTATGTACCTTACCTATAGCAATCTTTCCAACGAAAGCATTACTATCTAAAGTTGTAACAAGCATTTGGAATGGTCCATCGATGTATCCCTTTGGTGGTTCAACATGATCGATTATTGTTTTAAATAATGGTTCCATACCATCATTTGTATCTTCAACATTATATCTAGCAAATCCTTCTCTAGCTGAAGCATAGATTATTGGGAAGTCTAATTGTTCATCATCAGCACCTAATTCTAAGAATAAGTCAAACACTTCATCAATAACTTCTTCTGGTCTAGCATTTGGTTTATCTATTTTATTTATAACAACGATTGGCTTTAATTTTAATTCTAAAGCTTTCTTTAAAACGAACTTAGTTTGAGGCATTGGTCCTTCGTAAGAATCAACAACAAGTAAAACTGAGTCAACCATTTTAAGTACACGTTCAACTTCTCCACCAAAGTCAGCATGCCCTGGTGTATCAACTATATTGATTTTTGTCCCATTGTACATTACAGCAGTGTTTTTAGAAAGAATAGTAATTCCTCTTTCCTTTTCTAAATCGTTAGAGTCCATTACTCTTTCATCCATTTTTTCATTTGATCTAAATACGTGACTTTCTTTAAACATGGCATCAACTAATGTTGTCTTACCATGGTCAACGTGAGCTATAATAGCTATATTTCTAATGTCGTCTCTAGTTATTAATTCCATTTAATTTCCTCCATTAACTTTAATTCTGAACTTAAATATAAAATTTAAATTCATCGCTTTTATTTTAAAGGCTTATCTTTCTTTTTTAACTAAGCATTCAAAGTTCATATCGCCTTTGGTTTGCTAAGTTAATGAAAGTTCAAATTACTAAATCTCTAAATAATTAATATCAAATTATGTAATGAAATAAGATAATCAACTATGTACTTAAGATTTAGATTTTTAGCTTTGTAAACCTATAAATATTTTACCCAAAAAGAAAATTGGATACACTCGTATCCAATTTCCAAATCCATCAATCATTCTACTATTTTCTCAGCAACTTGTCAACTACGACTTAAATTTCCATTATAATAGGTAAAATCATTGGTTTTCTCTTTGTCTTGTCATAAAGATAGCTTCTAAGCTCATCTCTAACATTGGACTTTAATGTTGCCCAATCAGTAATGCTCTTTTCTTCACAATCAAGTAAAGTATTTCTAACTATTTCTCTTGCCTCATCAATTAATCCTTCAGATTCCCTAACATATACAAAACCTCTAGATATAATATCTGGACCAGCAACTATAGTTTTAGTTTCTTTAGATAAAGTAACTACTACTGTTAATATACCATCTTGAGATAAATGCTTTCTATCTCTTAATACTATATTTCCAACGTCTCCAACTCCAAGGCCATCTACAAATATTTGTCCTGAAATAACAGTTCCATTTTTCTTAATACCATTTCTAGTAACTTCTATAATATCTCCAACTTCAGGAATAACTACATTTTTAGAATCTAATCCTAATTTAATCGCTAATTCACCATGTTGTTTTAAATGTCTGTATTCACCATGAACAGGTATAAAATGTCTTGGTTTTACTAAAGTTTGCATTAGCTTTAATTCTTCTTGACATGCATGCCCAGAGACATGTATGTTTTCTGCAGAATCATAAATAACTTCTGCTCCCTTTTTAAATAATTGATTTACAACTTTTGATACAAGCTTTTCATTTCCTGGAATAGGTGTAGCTGAAATAATTATTGTATCTCCTTCAACTATATTTACCTTTCTGTGATCAGATGCAGCCATTCTAGACAATGCAGACATTGGCTCACCTTGACTTCCAGTAGTAATGATAACAACTTGATCGTTATTATATTTATTAATTTGGTCAATTGATACTAATGTATTATCATCAACCTCAATATATCCTAATTCAATAGCAACATTCATTATATTTTCCATACTTCTTCCTGATACAGCAACTTTTCTGCCATATACTGAAGCAGCCTGTATTATTTGTTGGATTCTATGAATATTAGAAGCAAATGTTGCAATAATTATTCTTCCCTTAGTTTTTCCAAATATTCTTATTAAACTTTCTCCAACAATTTTTTCTGATTTTGTATATCCTGGCTTTTCAACATTAGTTGAATCAGCCATCATTGCTAAAACACCTTTTTTACCTAATTCAGCAAATCTTGCAAAATCCATAGGTTCTCCATCTATAGGTGTATAATCCACCTTAAAGTCACCAGTATGAAGCACTACTCCTAATGGTGTATGAACAGCAATTGCAACAGAATCTGCAATTGAGTGGTTTGTCTTTATAAATTCAACAGAAACAGAGTTTAATCTAATTACATCTCTTGGTTTTACTCTAACAAGTTCAGTAGTACTTAATAAACCATGCTCCTTTAATTTAGTTTCAACAATTCCTAATGTTAATTTTGTCCCATAAACCGGAACATTTAATTGTTTTAATACATATGGTAATGCACCAATGTGATCTTCATGACCATGTGTCAAGAAAATCCCAGATACTTTTTCTTTATTTTTTATAAGGTATGTTATATCAGGTATAACTAAGTCAATTCCGAACATATCTTCATCAGGGAATTTTAATCCACAATCAATTACAACAATATCATTCTTGTATTCAATTGCAGTTAAATTTTTCCCAATTTCATTAACTCCACCTAAAGGTATAATCTTAATCTTAGCTTTTTCATTCTTCATATGTCCCCTCCTTCTTTTCTCTTTTATGTAATTACAAGTAATACCTATTTAAATACTACTCTTCACTTTCACCCTTATGTTTTTTACAGCATTCAGCACAAATTCCAAAGAACTTAACACTATGGTCTAAAATTTTAAATCCATATGTACCTTCAATTCTTGCTTCTAATTCATCTAGAAGATCATCTTGAACTTCATATACAGCCTTACACTCATTACATACTAAGTGATGATGTCTATGTTGTTCTTCACTATGCACTAATTCATATCTGCTGCAACCATCATTTAAATCTAATTTAAAAATAACACCTATTTCCTCTAACAGCGAAACCGTTCTGTACACTGTAGCTAAACCAATATCAGGACATACTTTCTTTACTTCATCATATATCTCTTCTGCGGTTAAGTGTTCTCCTTCTTTTTCGATGATTATATCAACAATAGCTCTTCTTTGAGGCGTTAACTTATATCCCTTTTGTTTTAAATTTTCTTTTAATAATTCAATATCCACATTAACAGTGCTCATATTTAACACCTCATTTCTTTTTTTTATTCTTCATCCATGAAAATTGTGTTATAAGCTTCTTCTATAGCTGCTAACTCAACTTCGTTATCAATTAATTCAAACATATCTTCATTATCTTCATCTTTAACTACCTTTAAAGCAAAAGGATTTTCATCTTCATATCCAACTTCTTGAACTATAACATATTCACTTTTTTCTTCAGTCTCTGGATTAACCATATCAAAGAATGCTATCACATTTAAGTTTATTTCATTTCCATCTTCATCGAATAATTGTATTGTCTTTAAATCTTTTTCCATTATTTTAACTCCTCTTTATCATCATAATTGTTTCTTATATTATTACATAAAAAACTAAAACTGCAAACAGTTAATTTTAAGTAAAAGGTAATAATTAATAAATAATAATTATCAATAAAAACTTTTTAAAAAATTTTTGATATTTATATAACTTTATATCAAAACCAATTCACCCAACACCTGGGAAATCTATTTTTACTTATATTTACCTATTACTTTTTATCTTATTTAGATGTTAATCTTATACGATCTAAATAACCTTGTAATATATATGTAGCTGCAATTTTATCAACAATTTTCTTTCTTTTATTTCTAGAAAGATCGGCTTCTAACATGGCTCTATGTGCCGCAACCGTTGTTAATCTTTCATCCCACATCTCTATAGGTAATCCTGTTTTTTCTTTAAGTAATTCTGAAAATTCTAAAGCCTTT
Source organism: Clostridium sp. K04 (assembly GCF_019734375.1). Taxonomy (NCBI): domain Bacteria; kingdom Bacillati; phylum Bacillota; class Clostridia; order Eubacteriales; family Clostridiaceae; genus Clostridium; species Clostridium sp. K04. The sequence continues at coordinate 25,386 of NZ_JAASHD010000005.1, read as the reverse complement.
TCTCCAGCTTCACCAATAGTTCCATTCATATTTTTAGGTAATCCAACTACTATTGTTTCAACGCCGTATTCCTTACATATCTTATGAACTTCTTCTAAATCTTGTTCCTTTTTGCTTCTTCTAATAGTTGTTATACCTTGTGCTGTCCATCCTAATGGATCACTTAAAGCAACTCCAATAGTTTTTGAACCCATATCAAGTCCTAATATTCTCATAGAAACTCCTTTGCATTTCTTTTAATAAGTAACGTATTTATTTATAATAACTTTTATCCAATTATTTTTCTAGCTTTTATTTACTTATAACACTTTAAATTTTTTTATAAACAAAAGGTGCCCGGTTAACGGGCACCTTTTATTTAATATCTAGATAAGATTTTATTACCTCTTCAAGTATTTCATCTCTTTCAAGTTTTCTAAGTAAAGCTCTTGCTCCGTTATAACTAGTAATGTAAGAAGGGTCCCCTGAAATCAGATATCCTACCAATTGGTTTATTGGGTTATATCCCTTTTCTTTCAATGCTGTATATACATCATTTAAAATTGATTTAGTTAAATCCTCTTTGTTAATGTTTAAGTCAAATTGCATTGTTCTATCAAGATTATTTTCCATATCGTGGCTGCACACTTGCAGCTTCACCCCCTTACGAAAGTATTTTATTTATTTTTAATCATTTGAAATATTAACTAATTACTTTATCTAACTATATTATAACCTAAATTTACATAATTGTATACTATTTCAACTAACTATTTTACTAAATTTTCTACTGTTTGGAATGCTGCTTCTATAGCTTGAGGGATATTTTCTGGCTTTTTACCACCGGCTTGAGCCATATCTGGTCTTCCACCACCGCCTCCGCCAACAATAGTTGCAACTTCTTTAATTATCTTTCCACAATGTATTCCTTTATCTAATACATCCTTAGTTGCCATAGTAATTAAGTTAACTTTATCACCTAAGTTACTTACTAAAACAACAACTCCTGAACCCATCTTGCTTCTTATCTTATCAGCTAAGTCTCTTAATGCATTACCATCAACACCTTCAAGTCCATAAGCTATAGTCTTAACACCGTTAATATCTTTTGCACTGTTTAAGATATCATCTAAAGCTCCACTTGTAAGTTTTGATTTAAGCTCTGCAATTTCCTTATCTTTTTCCTTAATTTCTGCACCTTGAGTAGATATTTTCTTTAAAACATCTTTTTCAGTACATTTAAGTGCTGCACAAGCTTCCTTTAATAATCTTTGCTTTTCTTCCATATATTTTATAGCAGCTCTACCTGTTAAAGCTTCTATTCTTCTGATACCAGCAGCTACACCTGTTTCAGAAACTATTTTAAATAATCCAATTTCTCCAACGTTAGATACGTGAGTACCACCACAAAGTTCCTTAGAGAACTCTCCAGCTGCAACTACTCTTACCTTATCTCCGTATTTTTCATCAAAAAGTGCAGTTGCTCCTGATTCCTTAGCTTCTTCAATTGTCATAAGCTTAGTTTCTACAGTATCAACTTCCATTATTTTATCATTTACTAAATCTTCAACCTTTTGAATTTCTTCAGCTGTCATAGCTTGGAAGTGAGTAAAGTCAAATCTTAATCTTTCATTATCAACAAAAGATCCTGCTTGGTGAACGTGAGCTCCAACAACTTCTTTTAATGCAGCTTGTAACATATGAGTTGCTGTATGATTCTTACAAACGCAAGCTCTTCTCACTTTATCAACAGTTAATGTAACTTCTTCATTTATTTTAATGCTTCCATTTTTAACTTCAACATAGTGAATTGTCTTACCACCAACATTTTTCTTAGTATTATAAACATATGCAGAACCATTAGCTCCAGTTATTATACCTGTATCACCAATTTGACCACCCATTTCAGCATAGAATGGAGTCTTATCAGTTAAGATATAACCTTTAGTTCCTTCATTTAATTCTTCTACAAATGCTTCATCAGTTGCAAGAACTACAACTTTTCCAGTTCCTTCTGTAGTTGTATATCCAACAAATTCAGTTTCAACTTCAGCTTTAACTTTATTAATTGGGTTTTCATCAGCTCCCATGTAAGAAGTTTCTCCTCTTGCACTTCTAGCTCTTTCTCTTTGAGCTTCCATTTCCTTCTTAAATTCTTCGTGGTCAACAGTCATATTCTTTTCTTCAAGAATTTCTTCTGTTAATTCTAATGGGAATCCATAAGTATCATATAATTTAAATGCTTTTTCTCCAGAAAGTACTGTAGATTTAGCTTCTTCTAACTCTTTAATATATCCATTTAAGATGTTCATTCCACTATCAATAGTTTCATTAAATCTTTCTTCTTCTAAAGTGATTATCTTTGTTATATAATCTTTATTTTCAACTAATATTGGATAATTTCCACCATAGTTTTCAACAACAGCTTCTACAACATCCTTTAAGAATAATCCCTTTATTCCAAGTAATCTACCATGTCTTGCAGCTCTTCTTAAAAGTCTTCTTAAAACATATCCTCTACCTTCATTACTTGGTTGAACTCCATCAGATATAAGCATAGTTACAGCTTTAACATGGTCTGTTACTATTCTTAATGAAACATCTGAATTTGCATCTTTTCCATATTCTACACCCGATAAAGAAGATACCTTATTTAAGATATTCTTAACTGTATCAATTTCAAATATGTTATCAACACCTTGCATTATAGTTGCAATTCTTTCAAGTCCCATACCTGTATCAATGTTTTTATTCTTTAATGGAGCATAGCTTCCATCTTCTTGTTTATCAAATTGAATAAATACTAAGTTCCAGAATTCAACTATTCTATCTGCATCAGATGCAGCAACAAAATCATCTACGTTTGTTACAGGAGCTACATCAACACCTCTATCAAAGTGGATTTCTGTACAAGGACCACATGGACCAACTGTTCCAACTTCCCAGAAGTTATCATCCTTACCTAATCTAAATATTCTATTTGGATCTATATCTGTTTTTGTAGTCCAAATTTCATATGCTTCATCATCTTCTAAATAAATTGTTACATATAATTTATCTTTAGGTAATTTTAAAACTTGTGTTACATATTCCCATGACCATGGAATAATTTCATTTTTAAAATAATCTCCAAATGAAAAGTTACCTAACATTTCAAAGAAAGTACCATGTCTTGAAGTCTTTCCTACGTTTTCTATATCACCAGTTCTAATACACTTTTGACAAGTTGTAACTCTAGTTTTTGGTGGTTTTTGTATACCTGTGAAATATGGCTTAAGTGGTGCCATACCTGCATTTATTAATAATAAACTATTATCGTTTTTAGGTACTAATGGAAAACTCTCCATTCTTAAATGTTCTTTAGATTCAAAAAAGCTAATAAAGCTTTCTCTTAATTCATTTGCTCCCATGAATTTCATGATTCTTACTACCTCCATTTTTTCTATTAGTAATTTAATTAATAACTTAAATCAAATTTTTGTTTCTTAGGAATCCAACTAATAAAAAAAGTCTCCATCCCTAAAAACAAAGGGACGAAAACTTATAATTTCCGCGGTACCACCCTAATTATGTATAAAAATAATACATCACTTAAAGTAAAATAAGCTCCAAGATAGCTTCAATATGCTAAATAAGAAGTTTTCACCACCCACTTCCTCTCTTAATATTTACATCATATTTACTCATTCTTTTCATCGCTTTATGCTATTAATTTATGACAAAATTATATTTCATTTATTCATTTATGTCAATAAACAGTCTTACACTTAAAATAAGTAATAGTCTATATCGTCATAAATTACCTTTATTATTACTGCAATTGGAACTATTAATACCATTCCAATTACTCCTCCAATCTTATCACCTAAAACTAACAAAATAATTATTATAATTGGATGCATATTAGTGCTATCACCAGTAATCTTAGGTGCCAAAAAATTACCTTCAACTTGTTGTATTAAAATAACACCAATAGCTGCAATTATTCCTTTAGTAACTGACCCTGTAAGTGCTATAAATATAATAGGTACACCCCCTATTATTGGTCCAAAATAAGGAATAATATTAGCAACTGCATTAATAATTGATAAAACTAAAGGAAACTTAACTCTAAGTATCAATAATAAAATGAAAGATAAAACTCCTATTATTAAACATAACAATAATTGACTTAAAATATATCTACTTAATATTTTATCAATATTTTTATTTATATTTTTTACTATTACCCTTTTGTCAGTTGGAAGAACTAATAATAGCTTATTATAAATAAGCTTTGAATCCGCTAAAAAATAATAAGTTGTAATAGGTACTATAGCAAGAGTAACTAAATTTTCTCCCATATCTATTAAATTATCTACTAAATGAGTAGATGTATTGCTAAGTATCATATTAATCTTTTCACCAATTTGTATATAAATTGTTTCAAATATTGGTAACCTATCTAATTTAAACCTTGCTGCTAAGCTTAAAATATATTCTTCAATACTATCAAGCATAACTCCAAAATTTCCGCTTTCATTTAACATAGTTGGAACTATACAATATATCAATCCTACAAATGATAATAAAAGTAATAATATAATTAAAAGTGAACTTTTTTTATAAGAAATATGGAGCTTTTCACAAAAGTAATTTCTTAAAGGCTTTAGTGTATAAGCAATTACTATTGAAATTATTAGTAAATTAGTAACTGCCCTTATTGGTTCAACAAAAGCGTATATCATTACTATACTAATAGCAATAATTATGGAAATTATTAACTTTACAATTAACCCTTTATACTTTTTGAACATCCTTATTTCCTCCTAAATTATGAGGTAAAGTCTTTAACTTAACAGTTGAATTACCATTATATAAAATATACTCATCACAAAGCGAACAATGTTTTAAAGTTATAACTTCCTTTCCCTTGAACATTTTATCAAATATTCCTGAACTTATAATCATACCTTTTATTTCAAAAGTTTTTTCATCTATAATTAAATCTTCAAGAACTCCAAGAAGCTTCTTTTCTTTATTTATTATATCCATATATTTTATTTCCTTAAACTTTAATCCTTCAAATCTACTTGTATTTTTAATTTTCATAATTTCATCAACTGAAATAATTGAATCCACAGAAACATATGTATGTTTTTTAAATATAGATGCTGGTGAAATTGTAAATCCCTTTACAACTCCATTATAAAAATCTATAGAAATATCATCTACAACTCCTATATATTTATTTTTAGAATCATAAATCTTCATTAAATAAAAGTTTCTCCATTTAACCATAATTTCACCTCTATAAAGATAATAAATTTAGTATTTACAAAATTCATGGTTATTATTAGTAATTTTTTATATTTATCATTTATATATTTATTTGATATTTATTTCAAAATAAAAAGCAACTATAGTAATAGTTTTACCATAATTGCTTTTTCCATTATCCATTATAAATTTTTATTTTCCATTATTTATTATTTAAATTATATTATAATCTATTTTCTTTACTTATACCTAATCTATACTCTTGAGGTGAAATACCAACGTGTCTCCTAAAAACATTGTTAAAATAATGTTGTGTGTTATAGCCAACTAATTCAGCAATTTCACTTAAAGTTAATGTTGGATCCCTCATTAAAATTATAGCATTTTTTATTCTTACATTTGTTAAATACTCAACAAATGTCATTTTCAAATTTCTCTTAAAGAGCCTTATTAAATAAGTCTGACTTACTTCCATCTTATTTGCTATTTCGGCTATAGACAAATCTTCTTTAAAATAATGTCTATTAATATATTTTTGAACCTCTATTAGCATATCTGGTCTCTTACTCTTGTCCATCAATCTATTGCATAAAGATTTATATACTATATTTACTTGAACAGGATCTTCTCTTAAAAATGATGCACAAATAACTACATTAATATTTAATTTAGCATTAATTGCATTTTCAATGTTATTTACAACCGAATGCCATTCCTTAATAGGATTTACATCACATAAAACAACCACTTGGTCTTTAGAATCAACAAATATATTTAACCCCTTAAATTTACCCATTATTTCTTTAACAACACTACTAATTGCAAAACTCAATCTTTCAGTTTCAATACCAATCTTATCAGATGATTCATTTCTTATTAAAGGCTTAATAACAATTAAAGCCATAGATTTAGTATATATTATACCAAACTTATTAATTTTCCTTTTTAAATCGCAACTTTGTACTTTTCCTAGCATCCACTCTTTTAAAAATATATCCTTTTCAACACTGTATTGCAATTTCTCACCATATTTAACTTCATCATCAGCAACTAAAATTTTAACCAAAGCAACTCCCCCCTGTATTCCTTTCTTAACCTTCTTATTTCGACTTACAGTATAACTATATTTCCTAAAATCTTTTTCGTTCTAAACTATTGATTTTTATAATTAATTACTACAGTTAAATTTCAAATACTAAAATAAATCTTTATTATTAATTCATCTATATACTACTATATATATAGTAATATTGAATAAATAATATACTACATAATTATTTTTAAAATTAATTTAATCTAAATTTTTTCCTTTATAGTTTTAATTAGCATACCATATACAACATACACTAATACTAACTAAATCTATGACTTAGAATATCAATTAATTTAAATTAACTAAATTAAAATTTTCAATTCGACTTTAAATTAGTTAATATTACTACCTATAATGATTCTTAGAAGAGTTGTTTTATAATAAAACATTACAACTTTATTACTGTTCTTCATTTTTAATTTTATCTTTACATTCTATAAAATTTCCCTCAAAATTTGCATACTTCTTATAAAAATTAAACCCAATAAATAATGCTATCAGATATATCATACCTTTAAATCCACCAGCATTTAAACCAACAAATATAGCAATTAATACACTTAATTGTGATAATTCTAATGATGCTGATAATAATTTAGGCTCTAATATATTTCTAGTTATCATTATTACTGAAAATAAAATAATTAAAAATATAACAGTTATATATTTACCACTAAAAAAGTAAATAGCCATAAGAGGTAAAAAGACCAATATCATACCTACTATAGGTAACAAATCTAAAATCATACACATAAAACTAAGCAGTAAAGTATATGGAATTTTTAAAATACTAAAACCTATAAAAGTAATTATAAATGTACAAAAAACTAAAATTGAATATGTTCCAATATACTTAAATACAACGTCCTTAATTTCAAGGATTATTTTAATATATTTATCGTATTCACTTTCTTCTTTGATTTTATTTTCTTTATTTTGTGAATAACTCTTTTGGATAAACTTCTTTAAAAACACAAAACTTGATAATATAGCAAATATTATTACCGAAACAATATAAGGTAGTGCTGATATTATGTTGATTATATAATTAACTACACTTCCACTAAGCTCTAAAATATAATTTGATGCATCTGAAATTAATTTATTAATATTACTTCTTAAGGTATCTAAAACTGACTCATCAATATTTTCAAATGTTGATAGTGAATTTTGAACTAAATTTCCTATTTTAGAACCATTATCATAAATATATTCATATCCATCTGTAGCTAAATCCTTAATTTCAGAACTAAAATAAACAATCCCAACCACCAATAATGTAACTGTAATAGCATAAAAAACTAATGTGGAAATAATCGCTGCTATTTCACCTCGCATATTAAACTTCTTAATAAGAGCTTCCGTTGGCTTTTCTAAGATTGATGCTGCAATTATTCCAATAATAAATGGCAAAGTATATTTTATAGTTCCTGATACAAGCATAAACACAACTGTAAATACGCCAAAGAAAATTAAAATGCTTACAAAAGGTCTTACTTTCTTAACTATTGCAGTAATATATTCCATTTTTATTCTTTCCACCTTTTTAAACTTAAAAATAAAAGGAGCTATTTTTAAGTAGCTCCTTAATATATACATTATTTAATTATTTATTAAAATCGAAATCTACTTTATGATTATAAAAAAAGTCTATCCTCCTTTCTAAGTATATTAGATAAATCGGATCATCTCCTTTTTCCACCCGTTATAAGGCTTGATTTTATTACTAATTAAAAGCCTGTTTTTAATTTTTCCGCAAGCCCCCTCCCTATCATATTTGTTCATGAACTGAACATCTTCTAATAACGACATTGAGAAGCATCACCCCTTTAGCTTTATACATTATAAAATCTTTAAATTTAGTAGTTAAAATTTATAATAAAGAATTACTTAAAACTAAGAACTACTATGTGTTTAGTATACTATTCTAATTATTATTTGTAAATAATTTCCATGCACCTTTTTTTTATATTTTCTACTTTTATACTACATTCTGTCTTTTTATTTTCAAATTAAATTTATTTATTTTACCTTTTTATATATTTTTCAATCTTTAAATATTTTTTTGTTATAAATATTTTTTACTTATAACTTTAATTTATCTCTTAAAATATTTATCTTTTTCATTTCATAAAACATTCATAAATTTATAACATATAATAATATTGATTATGTAAATTTATTGGTTTAAAATATTATTTATACGTTTTTTTGTAATAATTAAATATTTTAGGGGGACTAACCATGAGTAATATTTGGATCACAATATTTTTAATAATCTTTACAATAGTACCTGTATACTATTTAACAGTTGTTTATTCTATTTACTATAAAAAGATATTTAAAAATAAAAACAATTTAAAATTTAGCTTTAAAACAACATCAATTACAACTTATCTACCTTCAATTATTTTTGCTATTATTAGTATTATTTTTGCAATATACTCTATAGCAAATAATATATCACCTTACTATTTAATAGCCTTAGTTGCAGTTAATATAGTTGTATTTGCTTGTATTCATCTTTCTTGCACAACTTTTGGTATTTATAATGATTGCGTTGTAGTAAAAAATAATTATGCTGAATTAAATGAAATACAAAGTGTTGTTTTAGAAAAATCAAAAAAAGGTAAAGAAAATCTTTATGAATTAAAGGTAACTACTAAATTTGATTTATTAATTTGTACCGTAGTAAGTGATGATGCAAAAAGCTTATTAAGACAAATTAAATCTAATTTACCAAAAAACATAAAAATAAAAGAATCAGCAGCTAAATAAGCTGTTGATTCTTTTATTTTTGCTTTAATTAAATTTCTATTGCTATAGGTTTTCTATTTTCAAATCTATATATATTCTTAAATCCAATATTCTTTAAAACTTCAATACTTTCTCTAATTCCAGCTCCAACATCTTCACTTTTGTGAGCATCAGATCCTACAGTAATAATTGTTCCACCTAACTCATGATATAACTTTAAAATATCTACTGATGGCATAGTTTCATTTACTACTGACCTTAAAGTTGAAGTGTTTACTTCAATACCTTTTCCACTTTTAATTATGTTAGTTAATACTTCTTTAATCATATCAACATACTCATTAAAATCATAATTACCATGTGTATTAAATGCATATCTTTTCATTAAATCTAAATGAGCTACTACATCAATATATGGTGATGTACATACCTTATTTACTTCCTTAAAATATCTACTATAACTTTCTTCTTTTGTATTTTTGCTCATATATGTATTAAGCCCTACGTTATAATCAAAATTATGTACAGAGCCTAATATAAAATCAAAAGGAATATATTCTATTGCTTCTCTAAGCTCCTCTTCATTTTCATGTGGTTCACATACTTCTATTCCTACTTTAATGCTTAATTTATCTTTGTATTTTTCTCTACATTCTCTTATTTCTTCACTATATTTTTTTAAATTTAAAAAGCCATAACTTTTTATTCCTTCTTTAACTGAAAAATGTTCTGTGAAGCAAATTTCGTTAATTTTATTTTCAATTGCAGCTTCACAAACTGATTCTATAGTTGCATTACTGTCAAATGAATTATTAGAATGTAAATGATAATCTACTAAGTACATATAATTCTCCTTGTATACTATAAATTTTACTATGACCTATTAAGTATAACACAAATTAAAAACGCCTGTACATTTGGGAATATTTCCTAGGAAATGCAAAAATAAAAAGCCAGTACACCCTTTCTATATAAAATACTATTGTATTTTATACTGTACTAACTTTTTATAATCACACATAAGTAGTTAAATTATTAAAACAAACCCGTAACCTTTTATAAAATTTCAATTTCCTTTTGAATTAACTTAAGATTATCATATATATCCTTATAATCCTCAATAGTAAATATCCCAAACCCTTCTAAATCATCTTCAAAGATATACCCAATTTCACTTAAACTATATTCTACAATCTTCCCATTATTAAATTTAAAGAATATAGTGTCCCCACACTCATTAGCAGTAACTTCTACTAATGTATTTTCTTTTTTTGTACTATTTTTAACTTCATTAATTAAATTTATAGCTTTTATTGATTCCTGTAATAACTTTTCTTGTCTACCCATATTCATCCCCCTAGAACTTACTTCAAAAGTGTTTACAACCTTATTATATAGCTTCTTTTAATTTTCCTATGTCGAAACCTGCAATCGATTTGTTGGTAATTTAATCCACAATCACCACTATACTGGATATTATTATCATATTTCAAGTTATTTTCTTTTAAAAAATTAATTTAATTTATAGATCAGTTTAAAGGTTATATTTACATATTTTCTTATATTTTTACTGTTAGTTTTTTTCACTTTTATAACAAAAAAAGATAGCAATTTAGTTATCCTAATTACTATCTTTTTAACCCTTTATACCCTTTTATACCTAATTAAAAAATTACCCTTATACCATAGAAATTATAAAAATTATTTACCCTCTAATTTTTATTTTCGAAATACCATAACCTTACATTTATGAGTTCTTATATGTTAATAATAAAATTAAATAAATCTTTTTAATACTAATAATTGGTGTGTTATTTCTAGTATCCTAATTCATCCTCATATTCTTTGAGAATTTTTTTATTTTCATCTTTATCTTTATTTAATTCTTCATTAACTACCTCTTCATTTTTTACAACTCTTAAATCCTCTTTCATTTTTAACCCTCCCATAAATTTGTATACGTTTTCCCTCTACAAATTTATTATATCACACTTTATATATATTTCTATATTTTTTTAAAGATTTTCCCTAAAAAAGAAATTTATTTTCTATTTTAGGGAATACTATTAGTTTTTATATTAATTTATTAAAATAAACCTTGTTATTATTAACAATTAAATACTTTTACCTTTTATTTCATTAATGCTTTTTCCCTTTTTGTACCAAATAGGTAGGTTACATACATATTCTTTTATAATATTTACTCCAACTTCTTTACCATCTTCTTCAACAATCATATCTCTAACTTCATCAAGAAGATTATCTAAACTATCTTCTTGAATTATATAATATAATTGATTTAAGAATTCATCTATTTCTTCATTATCAAGTTCAAAGCAATTCGTAAAATTTATAATAAACTCTTTACCATATTTACTATTTCTTAGCCAATTATCTTTTCCAAATGTTAATAATTCTTTTTCTGAATATTCTCTATACTCAATTGATTTACTTTCACTTTCAATTTTTTCATATAATTTTTTATAATGCTTAATATTGCAATTAAAAACATATCCATCTTTTATTACGTAAGAAACACTATAATTACTGGCAGAATTAATAACATCATACTTTTCTTTAAATTCCATATTATCAAATCCAAATTTATTTAATTTATTTACTACATTATTTATAGTTAATACGCCATAAACATTTGCCATTCCAGAAACTAAAGTAATAATTTTAGAATTGTTTTTTACTTTTAATCTAAAATTAAAATCATTTAAATCAGATAATAAATCCCTTACATTAGAAGGCATTATTAATACTGCTTTTTTTTCTTCATTTTTTGCTGGATATAAAATTCCTATAGACATAAAATATTCCATAAATCTTATATATTTATGATCACTATTATTTAAAATTGTGATTCCATCATTTTTAGAAAAATATTTAAACGCCTTTAATGCATTATCATTAAAAAGATAAATTTTTTCTAATACTCTTTCTTTGTAACTACTAATTACGTTATGTATTAATTTATCTTTATTATACTTATAAGTTTTAGCAAAGTTTAATCTTTCCGCTATACTTTCTATATCACTTCTAGGCATAGATTTTAATATTTCTTCTATATCATTAGTAAATTTTGTACTATTAAATCTTTTATCTAGCTTTGCCATCTTATTTTTCATCATATCATCAATTATATTTTCCATAGCATTTAGCATATTTTGAATTTCTTCATCATATTTTTCAGAATTAACTTTATTTCTATAATCATTTAAATTTACTTTATTATAATTTTTCTTATAACACTCTTCACAGAGCCACTCTCCTAAATTAGCATCAAAATAACTTGCAATTTTACCACATATATTACATTTTTGTACCATTAATACTCTCTCCTCTTCTGCAATTCCTTAAACTTATTTTCTTTTCACTTTTATTAAGTTTTACCAACATTTTCACTTTTTATAACATTACTTAACACTTTTTATAAAAACATATTGTATTTGACCTTATTGTAAAAATTATGATAAACTTAATTAATGTAAACACGTGTATATACACAGATTTGTTAAAGGGGGATTAACAAAATGCAAAAATTTAAGAATTATTTACATCACATATTTATAGATGGCTTAAGTGGAATGGCTTTAGGCTTATTTTCAACATTAATAATAGGTACAATTCTTCAACAAATCGGAAATCTTATTTCTGGTAATTTAGGGTCAACTATATTTTTAATAGGTAAAATAGCTGCTGCTGCAACTTGTGCAGGAATAGGTGTTGGGGTTGCTTATAAATTTAAAGAAACTCCTTTAGTAGTAATTTCTGCTGCAGTATCAGGTATGGTAGGTGGATTTGCAACAAAATTGCTTGCTGGTAGTATAATGACTGATACTGGTGTTATAACTTTAGCTGGCCCTGGTGAACCTTTAGGTGCATTTATTGCAGCTTTAGTTGGAATAGAAATTGGACATCTTATTGCTGGTAAAACAAAAATAGATATAATTATTACTCCTCTTGTTTGTATAGGGGCTGGATCTACAGTTGGGTTACTTTTAAGCCCTCCAATTTCTGAATTTATGACTTGGCTTGGAACAATAATTATGTTTGCAATGGAACAACAACCTTTTATAATGGGAATGCTTGTTTCTGTAATTATGGGTATATTATTGACTTTACCAATAAGTTCTGCTGCAATTGGTGTAATATTAAATTTAGATGGAATTACAGCAGGAGCTGCTGTTATTGGTTGCTGTTGTCAAATGGTTGGATTTGCTGTGGCAAGCTATAGAGAAAATAAATTTGGTGGATTGCTTGCACAAGGTGTTGGAACATCTATGCTTCAAATTCCTAATATAATAAAAAAACCAGTTATTTGGCTTCCTGCAATAATTTCTAGTGCTATTCTTGGTCCTATTTCATCAACCTTCTTAAAAATGACCAATAATGCAACTGGATCTGGAATGGGATCTGCCGGTTTTGTAGGACAAATCATGGCTTATCAAACTATGACTCAAACTGCTTCATCAAAAATAGTATTATTACAAATTATAGTTATGCACTTTGTACTTCCTGCTCTTCTTACATTTATAATTTCTGAATTTATGCGTAAGAAGCAATGGATTAATTATGGTGATATGGCATTAGATTTATAAAAAACTGCCTCTAGAAACAATCTAAATATTAGATTACTCTAGAGGCATATTTATTTTATAAAATTATAAATTTACTTCTTTTCTTATAATGTCATATACTTCTTGATATGCTAAACCACTACTTTTACATATTTCTACTATAGAACTATACTCAGGATAAATTCTTTTTCCATTTGATAGTTCACAAACTTTCACTTGAACTTCTCCTAATGATGTTTTCATAATTACTATTATTATTTATATTATGATTATGATTTTCACCTAAATTTTCTTGTTTATTATCTCCATATAAATACTTCATATCATGATCGTGATTATTATATTCTTCATTTAAAATAACATTAAAATCACAAGCATCAATATCACTTTTAGAAACTCTAGTTATTTTAGTTTCAAAACCCTGTATTGGTATACTTTTTAAAGCATTTTCTAAAACTTCAACACTTGCACCTAAATCAATAAGTGATGCTACAAACATATCTCCACTAATTCCAGAGTAACATTCTAAGTATAACTTATTCATAACTTCTTACCCCCAATCTATTGATTTGTGTAGCAATATAACCTGCACCATATCCATTATCTATATTAACTGTAGCTATCCCATTTGCACATGAGTTAATCATATATTATTCAAATAATTTAGCTACCTTCTTTAACTCTTCTGTAATTTTTATGTGTTGAGGACAACTCTTTTCACACTTTCTACAGACTATACAATCTGAAGCTTTTCCATTAGTTTTTATATAATTATCATAATATACCTTTTGAGTTGAAAATCCTGAATTTAATGCTTGTTTTTCAGCATTATATAATACAAAATAATTTGGAATTGCTATATTTTTAGGACATCCAGCAACACAATATTCACAAGCTGTACAAGGAATAGCTATTGATTCATTAATAATTTCAACTGCTTTATCTACTATTTTATGTTCCTCTTCTGTAAATGGCTTAAAGTTTTGCATATACCCAGTATTATCTAAAAGCTGATTCATATTAGACATTCCACTTAAAACCATCATTACATTATCTAAACTAGCAACAAATCTTATTGCCCAAGATGGTATAGACATATCCTTGTTATAATCTTTAAAAAGTTTTTCAGCTTCCTTTGGAACTTTTGCTAATGTTCCACCTTTAACTGGCTCCATTACTATTACTGGCTTATTATGTTTTTTAGCCACTTCATAGCACTTACCAGATTGAATTCCCCCATCGTTCCAATCAAGATAATTAATTTGTAATTGTACAAAATCAACTTCTGGATGTTCAGTTAATATAGTTTCTAAAACATCTGCTGTATCATGAAATGAAAAACCTATCTTTTTAACTTTTCCTTCATCTTTTTTCTTTTGAACAAAATCAAATGCATTAAACTTTTTAGCTATTTCATAGTTAGTTACTCCTAAGTTATGAAGCAAGTAATAATCAAAGTAATCTACACCACACTTTTCCATTTGCTCATTAAAAATTCTTTCTAAATCTTCTTCCTTTTTTAAAAACATTGTTGGCATTTTTGTTGTAACAGTAAAAGTATCTCTTTTATGTCTTTTAACTACTGCTTCTCTTAAAGCAATTTCACTTTTAAAATTATGATACATATATGCAGTATCAAAGTAAGTAAATCCTCTTTCTATAAAGGTATCCACCATCTTATTTAACTGTTCCATATCAATACTTTCTTGATTATCTTTTTCTGTAAGCGGTAGTCTCATAAGTCCAAATCCTAGCTTTTTTGATTCCATTAATTTCACCTCATATAAAAAATAATTTCTCTAATTCCTTTTATCCTTAATTATTCTTTAGTTAAAATTTAACCTTTATATTAATGTTACTCCTTGAAGTTAACTCCAAGTCAAAAACTTTATGGAATTTATTAACTCTTAAATATCCAAAACATTCTAAACTCAAAGTTTTATATACCTTCATAATTTTATTCGTAAGACATTACTATTAATGCTAATATTAATGGAATAATTGCAATTAACACAGCCTTTAAGCCCATATTTAAAGTTATTAAACCGCCTATTGTTGCTCCTAAGCAAAAAATCAATATAATGAAATAATATTGAAAGGCTATTTTTAAATGTTTTTTATCTTTATTTCTTATAAATATAACTAACTTTTCTGTACCACTTCTTAAATTTCCTGTACACATTGTTGTTGCATAAGCATTTCCATGAAACTTCCTAAAGCTTTCTACTTGCATTGCACAAATAAATGATATTATTGTATTTGCCACATAATCAAATGGTATAAAAGCAACAAATATTAATAATATTATTTCTATTGCTAAAACAGCTTGTCTCCAATGGAACTTTTCACTTTTTGATAATTTTGTTCTTATTACTTCAGCTAACAAAACTCCTATTGCAAAAGCAATAATAGGAATAATATAATTTATAATTCCTCTGAAATTACCTTCCATAAAATTAATTCCAAGCATAACCATATTTCCTGTTTGTGCATTAGCAAATACATTGCCTCGACTTATATAAGTGTATGCATCTAAAAATCCTCCTGTTAATGCCAGCAAAATTCCTACTCTTAATGAATCTGAATATTGTCTACTACTCATATTTAGCCTCCTTACTATATTTAAACTAGAAAATTCTGATTCTTCCACACACTGAGTACACTATAGCTTACTTTAAACTAACCAAATCACTAAGTATGTAACTTTTACTAAGTCTTTGATATAAAGTATTGGTTAAAATTTGATATTTAAAGCAAGTTTCATTAACTAAATTAAAATTTTAAATCTTAGTTATAGCTAATTAACATGTAAATTTTTACCTACCACATTAATATTTTAACTTTCACAGTACAATTAAACAATATTTTACATAAGAAAAAGAAATATTCATCTTTCTATTAAAAATAAAACTTATTTATAGTATAAAAAATATAATAAAAGCATCCATCATCATTTAATTATGATGAAGAATGCCTTTATTAATTGTATATATCCGAAAATTCTATATTAAATTTTTCTACCTTAGAAACCATACTTTTTTCTCTAAGATCAGTATTAAGAGAATTTTTTATTTTTCTAATTGGTAGTTCAACACAAAACTCTGTCCCATCTTTAATTTCTGTATTTACATAAGTACATCCATTATGAAGTTCAACCAAAGCTTTAACTAATGAAAGTCCAATTTCCACTTTCTTATATTATTTTTATTTATGGTGTTAATATAGGTATTCTTTCATCTTCTAAAATGCAGTATTTTATATTATTATTAGTTAAATAATAAGTATTATTTTCAATCTCAAAAGTAAATGCAAGTTGAACTTTTATATTATTTATAAGAAAAACTACATTATTTACTCTTTCCCCTAATACATTGAAAATATTTAAAGCTATGTTTCTATATTCTTGTCCAACAACAATAATAATAGTTTCAGGACATTTCCCATCCTTTCTACATTCAATATATTCATCATAAAGTGCCCATATTATATGATTTCTATCAAATATGCTCTTTATTAATAATATAACTTCAAAGGTTCTATATCTATCTCGTTCTGAAATATATTCAAGCATATCACTTTCTAAGTTACCTATAGAATTATCAACTATATTATTAATGGTTGTATACAAATTGTTAAAATATCTTTTTCTAAATTCAATAAAGCTACTTTTTAGTAAAAACTCTGAATCCTCTTCTTTATCTCTTATATATTTTTTATAAATCTTCTTTTCAGCTTTGTAATATTTACTTTTTATTTTAGAAACTTTTTTTCTACACAATAATTCTTTTAGCTTGCTTATTTCTTTAATGTCTGATGACATGGATCTTCCTCCAAAATATGGTTCCACTATAATATTACACTTATTATTTATAAAATATACTATATTAAATTTCTAAAATAAATATTATATGATTATAATATTTAAATTTATCTTTCATATAATTCTAACGGTAATTTATCAGGATCCTCAAAGAAAGTGAATCTTTTTCCTGTAAATTCATCAATTCTAATTGGTTCACATTCGATACCATGTAAATTTAGCTCTGCTATAGCTTCATCAATATTATCTACTTCAAAAGCTAAATGTCTAAGCCCTCTTGCTTCAGGATAACTTGGTCTTACTGGTGCATTAGGAAATGAAAATAACTCAATTTCACTATCACCAAGCTTTAAGTCAAGCTTATAAGAATCTCTTTCCTTTCTATAAACTTCCCTTATTACCTCAAGGCCTAAAATCTCAGTATAAAACTTTTTTGAAACTTCATAATTTGATGCAATAATTGCAATATGATGTATTTTATTTAATCTCATAAACTGTGCTCCTTATTATAAATAAAGGACAATCTAAATATAAGATTGCCCTTTATAAATTTCTATATATTATTTATGCTTACACTCATGCTTTACAACTAATTCATATAAAGTAGAAACTGGTGCTCCAGTTCCTCCCTTAGGTGTTGTATCATTTCCACTATCACTCCAAGAAGTTCCTGCTATATCTAAATGAAGCCAAGGCTTATCTTGTACAAATTCTCCAATGAACATACCTGCTGTAATTGATCCACCATAACGTCCACCAGTATTTTTAAGGTCTGCAAAATCACCTTTATATAACTTTTTATAGCATTTATCATTAGGTAATCTCCAGAACTTTTCTCCACTTCTTCTTGCAGCAACAATTAGTTCATCATAAAACTCATCATTATTACTTACAACTCCAGTTACTTCAGTTCCAAGTGCAACTAACACAGCTCCAGTAAGAGTTGCAACATCAACTACCTTATCTACTTTTTCCTTTTCAATAATATAAGTCACAGCATCAACTAAAGTTAATCTACCTTCTGCATCAGTATTTAATACTTCAATAGTCTTACCTGCCATAGAACCTATAATATCACCTGGTTTGTAGCTTCCACCTGAAATAGCATTTTCACAAGCTGCTACTACTGCAACTACATTTTTTTCCACCTTATTTTTAGCAAGAGCTTGCATTGTTCCTATAACTGCTGCAGCTCCACCCATATCACTCTTCATTGTATCCATAGATGTTGAAGGTTTAAGTGAATATCCACCAGTGTCAAAAGTAAGACCTTTTCCTACAAGACCAACTCTTTCATCACTATTTTCATTACCCATGTATCTCATAACTATTAATCTTGGCTTATGAACTGATCCCTTTGCTACTTCTAAGAATGCTTTCATTCCTAAAGCTTCGATTTGCTTTTCATCAAATACTTCTACTTCAAATCCACTTTCTTTTCCTGCTTCTACAGCTCTTTCTGCTAAAGTTTCAGGATATAAGATATTAGCTGGTTCATTTACTAAGTCACGAGCTAAAATAATTCCATCAGCAACATTGCTTGCTTCTTCAATCTTTGCTCTCATCTTATCAAACTTTTCTTTTGGCCCGCCTATTATAGTTACATTAGGAGTATAAACTTCATTATTTCCTTTATATTTATCAAATTTATAACTTGCTAATTTTACACCTTGAGCTATAGATTTTGTAACTCCACCAGTGCATAATCCATTTGCTTTTATAAAATTAATACTTAATTCATTTATCTTTAATTTTTCAGCTTGTTTAATTCCTCTTATAACTGCATTTACTAAGTCAGTTCTTTCTAACTCTTCATATTTTCCAAGACCTACAAAAATTTCATAATTTAAATCATTTGTAGTCTTATAAAATACTTGGCCACTTTTTCCTTCAAAAACTTTTTTAGATTTTAAAATATCAACAGTTTCATTATTTGCTGGCTTATCTTCATAAACAAGAGTAATAGCTCCTTCGAAGCTACCAACAGTTAAATCTTTTACTTGCATCATCTCTACTATTCTCCTTTTCATCCTTTATACTATATAATTTAACCTAAAACTTTATATAGTATATCTCCTATTTTATTTACTAACTTTTCTTTATTATACTACATTCTACAAATTTTTCAATTTGAACATAAAATTACCCCTATAGAAAGCTACAATATTAAACTTTCCATAGAGGCAATTTTACATTACGCAATCAACTTTATATTAATTTACTTCTCCACCTTCAACTACTATATCTTCAGAATTTACAGCATCACCATATACAGGTTCTAATGTCTTTTTATAATCATTTAAGAAGAATTCTTCATCTGCTAAGCTTTTAATTTCATCATTAATCCAATTTAATAATTCTGTATTTCCTTTTTGTACAGCTGGTGCAATAGTATCAATATTACCTATGCTTTCTATACCAGTAGTAAAGCCTTCATTTTGGTTTGACCAAGCTAAAGCTTCAGTATTATCAGTTGCAAAAGCATCTCCTCTTCCATCTAATAATGCATCATATGCTTCTTGATATTCATCATATTTAACAAGAGTCAAATCAGGATAAGTTTCTGAGAAATATGTTTCTGCAGTTGTTCCCTTAACAACAATTAGCTTCTTGTCCTTTAATTGGTCAACATCAGTAATTAATTCATTATCAGGTGATACTATACCTAATGCAACCTTCATATATGGAAGTGCAAAATCAACAGCTTCCTTACGTTCATCTGTTACTGTAAAATTAGCTAATATTATATCAACTTTACCTGACTTAAGATATTCAACCCTGCTTGCTGCTTCAACATAAACAAACTCTACCTCATCTTCACTACCTAATAAATCTTTACCTATTCTTTTTGCAAACTCTACATCATAACCTTGAACATCTCCATTAGAATCAACATACCCAAATGGATTTTTGTCACTAAACACGCCTATTTTAATTTTTCCATCCTCTTTAATTTCATCTAAAGTTCTTGCCTTAGCACTTCCACTTGTGTCACTACTTCCCGCATCATTTGATGCACTACTTGAGCCATTTGTACTAGAACCACATCCAACTAAAAGCCCCATAACTAGCATGATTGATAAAAGTACTCCTAAGAATTTTTTCATGATAAAAATCCCCCTTTAAATTTATTAATTTTAATTCTTTATACACTTTCATAACTAAATGTATTAAGAAATTGCTTAGCCCTATCAGCTTTTGGATTAGTAAAGAATTCTTCTGGTGATCCTTCTTCAACAATTTTCCCACTATCTAAAAAGATAACTCTATCAGCTACTGCTCTAGCAAATTCCATTTCATGTGTTACAATTAACATTGTCATTCCATCCTTTGCAAGCTCTAATACAACTTGAAGAACTTCCCTTACCATTTCTGGGTCTAATGCTGCAGTTATTTCATCTAATAATAATATTTGTGGATGCATTATTAAAGCTCTAACAATAGCTACCCTTTGCTTTTGTCCTCCAGATAATTGCCTTGGATAATCATTTTTTCTATCTAAAAGTCCTACTCTTTCTAAAAGTTTTTCAGCTTCTGCTTTAACCTCTTCCTTATTTCTTTTTTGTACTAAAGTTGGTGCTAAAATTAAGTTTTTCATTATATTCATGTTTGGAAATAACTCATAACTTTGAAATACCATACCTATCTTTTCACGAATTTCATGAACCTTATTATTATCAGATGATATTTCCTTTCCATTTAAAACAATTTTCCCTGAATCTATTTCTTCTAGCTTATTTAAACACCTTAAAAAAGTACTTTTACCACACCCAGAAGGCCCTACTATTACTACAACCTCACCTTTTTCTAATGAAAATGAAAGATTATTTAAAACTAATTTTGATTTATCATATGACTTAGTTAAATTTTCAACTTCTAATATTTTATCACCCATTTTAATCCCTTAGCCTCCTCTCTAATACTTCAGACAACTTTGAAAATGGAAAACAAATTATAAAATACATTATAAAAATTGTCCCATATACCCAAAGTGCTGCATCTGGTGTAGTATAACGATTTGCATCTATTATTTGCTTTCCAACTTTAACAACTTCAACTACACCTATAAGTACTACTAAAGAAGTTGTTTTAATCATTCTTGTTAATAAATTCACTGCTGATGGAATTAACCTTCTAATAGTTTGAGGTATTATAATATGTATAAATACCTGTGTTTTTGTCATTGCAAGTGCAAATCCACTTTCATATTGATGTTTTGGTACTGCAATAAGTGCACTCCTTACTAAGTCTCCCATTTCTGCTGTGCCCCAAAAAGTAAATACTATTATTGCAGCAATTCCACCAGAAAAATTAGCTCCTATGTGTTTTGCTGCACCAAAATATACTAAGAATAATAAAACAAGCTGTGGCATTATTCTTACAATTTCAAGATATACTCTACAAATTGCCCGAATAACCTTATTTTTACTGGTCATTATTATTCCCATTAAAATTCCAAGTCCTACTGAAAGAATCATTGAAATTAAAGCAATTTTTAAAGATACCCAAATACCTTGGCATAACCTTAAGAAATTACTACCCTCAAATAGCACTCGAATCCCCAAATCCTGCATAACGAACCCTCCTTTCTATGAATGTACAAATTAAAGAAATAGGAAGCAAGATAATTAAATATGCTATAACTAACATAAATAATGCTTCATCTGTTTTATAATAAATACCTATTAAATCCTTAGCTACAAACATTAAATCTGCTAAAGCAACAGCACTAAACACTGAAGTTTCCTTTATTAAGAAAATAATATTTGCACATAAAACTGGAACTGAAGTTTCAAATGCCTGTGGTAATGTAATATGCCAAAAAACTTGTGATTTTGTCATACCTAAACTTAAAGCTGATTCATGTTGCACTACAGATACATTTTCAATTCCTGATCTAAATGCTTCTGCCATATAACTTCCCCCCAAAAAGGCTAGTCCTACAATTCCACAAGTTTCTGAACTTAAGACAATTCCTATCTTTGGCAATCCAAAATACAAGAAAAATAACTGAATTAATAACGGAGTATTTCTTGATAATTCAATATATATCGAAACTATTGTTTTAAGTACTGGTATTTTCATAGTCTTAATTAAACTACAAATAATTCCTATAATTAATGATAATAGTATTCCTATTGCTGCAATCTTTATAGTTAAAATTCCAGCTTCTACATATAACTTATAGTGAGTTTGTATAAAGTTCATATCCATATTTTATCCCCCCAATCAATAATAAAATTTGACCTATACTATATATATAAAAAACAGGTAAATGCTTATTACACATTTACCTGTTTTTCCTTCTTATCTTAAAAATAACATTTTATTATAAAACCCTAATATTTAAACAGCTTTAACCATTCGATATAAAACATGTGAATAATAAGGCTCTTCCATTTCAAAAACAAAATCTAACTTTTCATAAAATCCTTTAACACTCTTATCCTTTGCTAGTAAAGAGCAAATCTTATATCCTTCTTCATTAGCATTATTTTCAGCCAATTTAATAAGAGCTTTTCCAATTCCCATTCCCCTATACTCTTCAAAGGTTGCTAAATTAGCAATATAAAGCTCATTTTCTTCACATTCAAAAAAATTAAACTCTAAAATAAGGTCTTTAATAAATCTTAGCTTATTTTTTATTCCATTTATATTTTTAATTAACTTTATACTTGTTGCTAGATCTAACTTTGATAAGTCTTTACCTTTTAATAATATAATAGCTCCACAAACCTTTCCGTCTTTTTCTGCCACCTTCACATTATTATAAGAATACCTAGAACCCTCGCATTCAACTAACATTTTTATTCTGTTTATTATTTCATCCTTACTTCCATAACCCCAGACGTGCTCAGGATCATCTTCTGTTTTATAAACCAGCTCTGCAATAGTTTTCGAGTCTCCTTTTGTTGCTTCTCTTAACGTGAAACTTTCCATAAAAATTCCTCTCTTTTTTAATATAATATAAATTCTTTATATAATTATTATATTTTTAATTAATTTTGTATTTAAGGCTTTGTGGTACTAAAAAAATGTACTTATGTACCCTTAATTATTGTTAAGTTTTATTATATTTTGTACAAATGTCCTTTAAATAAATACTAAGTGTATATAATTATCTAAAATAAAAAGCAACCTTACATGAAGGCTGCTTACTTTAAGTTTATATCATTTTTATAATCCTATTCTTCCAAGGAAAATTCTTTTAACTCTTCAATATTCATAGGCTTACTATAATAATATCCTTGTATATATACATTTTTATTGACTATTTTTTTTATTTCTTCAATTTGATATTTCTGTTCAACACCTTCAATAACAAGCATCTTATCTGTTATTAAGGTTATTTTAGATATAAATGCTATTACCTCATTAGTAATTTTTGATATTGAAATATTATCTGCAAAGCATTTATCTAATTTAATACTATCAAAATCTATTTCTTCCAAAATACTTAAATTAGAATATTCTACTCCAAAGTCATCTATTGCAATTTTATATCCACTTTCTTTTAATAAAGATATTGCTATTTGTATTTTTTCTAAATCTCTAGCATAAACTTTCTCTACAATTTCAAGAGAAATACTTCCCTTTTTAATATTATAATCCTTTGCTAATTTAATTGCTTTATTTATAAACTCTGTATTTTCAAGCTCCCTAAATGATAAATTAATAGATATATAAAAATTTTTATTTTTGTAATTTTCATAATTACTTATTATTTTATAATCACAAATTGCTTTTTCTAATATCCAAAGTGTAAGTTCATAAAACATATCTCCTTTTTCTATATCTTTAATAAAAGTAAAAGGAGTTAATATTTTATTGTTTTTATCTTTTAATCTTAATAAACCTTCAAATCCTACCTCAATATTTTTAAAAGGATCTACTATTGGCTGATAATATAATAAAAAGTTTCCAGCTTTCATATTTTTAGTAACTCTTTGTTTTATAATTATTTTTTTTATAAATGGATATATTACCATATATATAATACCCACAATTGTTACTATTGAAAGAGTAATTAATATAATATCCCTAAAAATTATATCTTTACGAAAATATTTATTATATATAAATCTAAGTTTATCAACTTTATTATTTGTAAAACTATTATTTAAGAAAAAATCAAAGTACTTTATGACATCTTTACTTTTCTCATTACCAACAATATAAACAGCACCTATATAATACTTCATTGTTTCTTTATAAGCTTCTAACCCTTCATTAATTCTATTCGAAGATAGTGCATCTACTTCTTTTAAATCTAATAATTTTATACACTCATCCTTTGTCTTAACCTTTACTGGTTTAACATTTATACCATGATACTTTAACAGTTGAATTAACCATTCACTTTTTATATCTCCAGCAGCATATGTAAATTTTTTCCCATTTAAATAATTTAAATTTCCATATCTAACTTCATTAATATCACCATATATATATATGTATCGATTATCAAACTGTATATGATTATCAGAATATATTAATTTAGAATTTTTATTTGGTATATTATATAATCCCATTAAAATATCTATTTCTTCATTTTCTAACATCTCTATTGCAGTATTAATATTAACATCTACATATTCATAATCTATATTTAAATTAGAACATAAATTATCTAATAATTCATGATAATATCCATGAACATTCCCTTTTTTATCTTTATAATAATAGGGATAATATGAATAATATCCAACCTTTATTTTTCTCTCTTTGTAATTAGACTTCATATACATGAAATGTGTATCTTTATAAAAAAAACAATTTATACCACAAATAATAATTAATATAGAAACACTTATAATTATTCCTTTTTTATTCATTCTCATCACCCAAGCAACTAATATGATTGTTAACTATGATCATTTCTATCATAGTCG
>NZ_JAASHD010000049.1:0-31802 GCF_019734375.1 Clostridium sp. K04 | reverse complement strand
GCAAAAAGGAGGATTCGAATTCGAACCCTCCTTTTTTTATCGGCTAATATCAAAATTTATTTTGATACAGCCCCTTTCATTTTAGTTACTAAAAAGTAATTATTATATTTTTATTTTATAACCTTACTTTATACCCAAATTCTCTAAATCTCAATAATCTCAGTGATATTGCCTATACCTAATTGATTGTGTACCCAATTTTAGACATAACTACCTTTTAGTAAACGTTACCAGTTTTATAACCATTATATCATGCCATTTTTTAAAAAACAATACTTTTTTTGAAATTGATTACAACTTTTTATATTAATAAAAAAAAACAAATGCTATAAATTATTAAAATTTATAGCATTTTCATACTTATTTAGTACTTTCTCTATTAATTATTTTGTAATCTAAAACATATTGATCTTGTTCTAATGGCTTATTATTTAACATTTTTATTAACATTCTCATTGCTACAGAACCCATATCATAGCTTGGTTGTTTTACTGTAGTTATTTTTGGATAGAAATATGATGCAACTGCATTATCATTAAATCCAATTACACTTACATCTTCTGGAACTCTAATGCCTTTTTCTCTTAATGCATTAATTACTCCCATAGCAATTTCGTCTGAAGAGCAAACTACACCATCAAATTTCTTTCCGCTTTCTATGAATTTTTCTACAGCCTTATAGCCACTCTTAACTTTTAAATCCTTGAAGAATTCTAAATCTTCATCTACCTTTAAGCCATTCTCTTCTAATGCTTTTTCGTAACCTACCTGTCTATCTCCCCAAGCATTAACAGAACCTTTATTAAAACCAACAAATGCAATATTCTTTAAACCTTTATCAATTAAACTCTTAGTTGCATTATATGCTGCTTCAACATTGTCAATAATTACACTTGGTAATCTACCTTCTTTATCTCTTGATTCAGCAAGAACTGTTTTTAAATCAAGTTCATTAATTATATCTAGAGTTTCTTCCTCTAAACAAGAACTCATATATATAACACCATCAACCATTTTTTCTTTAAGTACTCTTAAGTAATCTTTTTCTTTATCGTAATCAAAATCTGAGTTACATAATATTACATTGTAATCGTAAATATTTGCAACATCTTCTGCTCCTCTTACTATCTCAGGATAAAATCCACTTGAGATATCAGGAACTAATATTCCAACTGTTTTTGTTCTTTGTGTCTTTAAACTTCTTGCAACTATATTAGGTCTATATCCTAATTTTTTTATTGCATCTAATACTTTTTTCTTTGTATCTTCATTTACAACATCTATATCATTTAATACTCTTGATACCGTAGCTATTGAAACGCCAGCTTCTCTAGCAACATCTTTTATAGAAGTAGCCATATCCAACATCACTCCATTTTCTATTTTAATTATTAATTATACCTTTTTTTCCTATTTAATACAATGAATTTAACCATTTTTTACACTAATTATTTAAACAATTTGCCTATAATACTATTATTTGAAAAAAGGGTAGGAATTATTACTTAATCCCTACCCTTTATAACAAATCCATTAATTATTTTATAACTTCTACATTCATCTTTAAATTTTCGCCATTGATAACTGTATCTGAATAATCAACTTCTTCATTGTAAACTATTTCTTGAGTTAAGGTTTCTTTCTTTATTACTTCTGCATATTTTTTAACAATATCTAATAACATATCATTATCTGCAACATATAACTTAATTTTATCTGCAACCTCAAACCCTTTATCTTTTCTCATATTTTGAATCTTAGAGATCATTTCTCTTACATGACCTTCTTCTCTAAGTTCATCTGTAATATTTGTATCTAAAACAACCCCAATTGAACCTTCACCAGCAAATGCATAACCCTCTAGCCCTTGCATAGTAACTAATAAGTTTTCCTTATTTAATTCAATTTCATTTCCATCAATATTTATAACTACTACTCCACCATTTTGAATAGTTTGAGCTAATTCCATTTGGTTTCTAGCAGCAATTTCTTTTCTTATTGCTGGTATTAACTTACCATAAGCTTTTCCTAATACAGGTAGGTTAGGCTTAATTTCAAAGTTAACATGAGTAGATAGGTCAGCACCAAATTCTACTTCTTTGATATTTAACTCATCAGTTATTATATCATCATAATATCTTGGAAGTGAATCAGTAGAAACAAGCATCTTTGAAAGTGGCTGTCTATTCTTAATATTAGCCCCATTTCTTGCACTTCTTCCAAGCTTAACTATAGTATAAGCTAAGTCCATTTCCTTTTCTAATTCCTTATCAATAGCCTTTTCATCAACTTCTGGCCATTTGCATAAGTGAATACTTTCTTCAGCGTTCTTATCTAATCCAACAACTAAGTTTTGATAGATATTTTCTGTTATAAATGGAACAAATGGAGCTGCAACTTTTATAACTGTAGTTAATACTCTATATAATGTTACATAAGCACCTATCTTGTCATCTGTTAATTCTTGAGTCCAGTATCTTCCTCTATTTCTTCTTACATACCAATTTGATAACTCATCTGTAAAGTCTTCAATAGCTAAAGCAGCTTGAGTTATTTGATATGAATCTAACATAGAATCAACATCTTTAACTAAAGTATTTAATTTAGACATAATCCATTTATCCATTACATTTTCTGATACAAAATCAGAGTATTGTAGAGGATTGAATTGATCTAATTCAGCATATAATACATAGAATGAATAAACATTCCATAATGTTCCCATGAACTTTCTTCCTGCTTCTCCAACGTCATCTACAGAGAATCTTGTAGGTAACCACGGTGCACTTGCAGTATAGAAGTGCCATCTTGTTGCATCAGCACCTTGTGAGTCTAATACAGTAAATGGATCTACAACATTTCCTTTTGATTTTGACATCTTTAAGCCCTTCTTATCAAGAACGTGACCTAAAACTATACAGTTTTCAAATGGATTTCTATCAAATATTGCAGTTGAAATTGCAAGTAAAGTATAGAACCATCCTCTTGTTTGGTCGACAGCTTCTGATATAAATTGAGCTGGGAAGTTTTGATCAAATAATTCTTTATTTTCAAATGGATAGTGTAATTGAGCAAATGGCATTGATCCTGAATCGAACCAGCAGTCAATAACTTCATTAGTTCTTGTCATTTCCTTACCACACTTTTCACATTTTAAATGAACATTATCTATATATGGTTTGTGTAATTCTATATCTTCTGGAACATTGACTCCCTTTTTCTTAAGTTCTTCAATGCTTCCTATACATTCTTTGTGACCACATTCACAATTCCAAATTGGAAGTGGAGTTCCCCAATATCTATCTCTTGAAATACCCCAGTCAATAACATTTTCTAAGAACTTACCAAATCTACCAGTTCTAATGTTATCAGGATACCAGTTGATCTTATTGTTGTTTTCTAATAGCTTATCTCTAAGCTTAGTCATTGCAACAAACCAGCTTTCCTTTGGATAATAAAGAAGTGGTGTGTCACATCTCCAACAATGTGGGTATGAGTGCATGTGTCTTTCAGATTTAAATAGCTTATTGTTTTCTTCTAGCCATTTACAAATGCTTTCATCACATTTCTTAACGAATTTACCAGCCCATGGAGTAACTTCTTCTACGAATCTACCTTCTCTATCAACTAAGTTGATGAAAGTAATTCCATTAGCTTTAGCTACTAAACTATCGTCTTCACCGTATGCTGGAGCTATATGAACTATACCAGTACCATCTGATAAAGTAACATAATCACCATGAATAACTTCAAATGCTTTTCCTTCTACTTTACCAAAAGGCATTAATTGTTCATACTTAGTTCCTAAAAGCTCTTCACCTTTGAACTCTCTAACTATTTCGTATTCTTCACCTAAAACTTTATCAGCTAAATCTTTAGCTAAAACGTAAACTTCATCTCCAACTTTTGCTTCAATATAAGTATAAGCTTTGTTTATACATAAAGCTAAGTTTGAAGGTAATGTCCAAGGAGTTGTTGTCCAAGCTAATATATACTTGTTTTCTTCTCCTACAACTTTAAATTTAGCTATACAAGTTAAGTCCTTAACATCCTTATATCCTTGTGCAACTTCGTGAGAAGATAATGCAGTACCACATCTTGGGCAATATGGCATTACTTTGTGTCCTTCATATAAAAGACCTTTATCCCACATTTGTTTTAATGCCCACCAAACTGATTCAATATATGGATTATGATAAGTAACATATGGATTCTCCATGTCTACCCAATATCCAATTTGGTTAGTCATTTTTTCCCACATACTTACATAAGTAAATACGCTTTCTTTACATTCTTTAACGAACTTTTCAACTCCGTATTCTTCGATTTGCTCTTTACCAGAAATACCAAGTTTCTTTTCTATTTCAAGTTCTACTGGAAGACCATGAGTATCCCATCCAGCTTTTCTTATAACTTTATATCCCTTCATAACCTTGTATCTTGGGATTATATCTTTCATAACTCTTGTTAAAACGTGCCCAACGTGTGGTCTACCATTTGCTGTTGGAGGCCCATCATAGAAAGTGAAATATTCACCATCTTGATTCATATCAAAATTCTTTTTTATAACATTTCTTGCAGTCCAAAGGTTTGCTATTTCTTTTTCAAGTCCAACAAAACCATTTGGTAATTCAACTTTATTGTACATAAGAATTCTCCTTTCTTTACGTTTATCAACTATTAAAATTATTCTCTTAAAGACATATTTTAATCCTATTTTTTATGAAACTCCTTCTCCTATGGTCGAATTAATTCATTACTATGTAACTTCAAGTATCCAATTCAAATTTTGAAGGCTCATTTAAAATAAAAAAAAACTCCATCCCAAAAGGACGAAGATAATTCGCTATACCACCTAAGGTTAATAAACTCATAACTATTCTATGAGCATTATTTCAGATACTTTCATACCTTATCCCTTAACGCGGGCAAACGTGATAACTTAATTGTATAAAACTTTCAGCCTCAAACTCCTAGGTGATTTTCCTCTAATCTTCTTATGATTTCACACCAACCAATCACTCTCTTAAAAGAATAAATCAAAGTACTTATCCTAATCATAGTCTTTAATGAATTCATTATATATTATTAAATATTGATTTGTCAATTGCACCCAAAACTTTATTTTCATTATTCTAATAAGTAAGAAATTAAAGATAAAGATTAAAGATAAATGCTTTTACTTTCCTTAATTATTATTTCTTATTTTTTATGTATTAACTAATTGATGGATAATTATTATTATTTAATATTTATTGTTGACTATTTTAGTATACTATGATTTAATATAGTTGTTGAAACGTATTACTCAAAAATTAGTTTACCTAATAATTAATTTTTGTGTTTCCTAATATCTTTGTATTTTGGAGGATCTATTATGGAAAATAATTTAAATGCTGATATCCTTGATAAAATCACAAAAACTTGTACGTGTAAATCTATATCCAGAGCTAAAATTAAGGAATCCATAAAAAATGGAGCCCATACCGTTGATGAGGTTTCTAAAGATACCGGTGCTTGTACTGGAAGTTGCCATGGCTTTAGATGTAAATCAAAGATAGAAGATTTAATTAGAGATTATTCAAAATAATACCCTGATCCCAAACTCCCCTATAAATTTAACGATTTAAACCACTTACTCTGTAAGTGGTTTTTTTATTATAATTAATATTATTTAATTTTTAATTCTTCCCATAATATATTCATCTTCATATTTTCCATTTCTAATAGCTGCACATTTCCTAGTTCCCTCTATTTCAAAACCAAATGATTTATATAAACTTAAAGCTCTTTTATTATCAGTAAACACCCCTAATTCTAATCTTTTAAGCATTAACCAATTATCTGATAAATCAATAACAGTTGACATAAGCTTTTTGCCAATTCCCTTTCCTTGATAATCCTTATGAACCATTATCCCTATACTTCCACAATGCCTTAACCTAGGATTCTCTGAAACATGTAAACCTATAGTTCCTATTATTTTGCTTTCTTCATTTTCAATTATTTCTGCCACATACATATGCGCATTATTATTTAAGTTGCTTATAAAATTTTTGCTTCTATCTATTCTTTCACTAGTTATTCCTAATATATTTTCTCTAACTCCATCCATGATCCTTAATGCATTAATCCCCTCAGCATCCTCTATTTTTATTGGCCTTATTTTTATATCCATAGTTTTTCCTCCTAACTCTTTATACACTTACTATTCTTTATTAACTCTAACTTCTCCTTTCTCTTTAACTGTTTAATTGCATATTCACGCTTCATAGCTTCTATTTTATCTTCAAACACTTCAAAATAAACTAATTCAACTGGTACTCTCGCTCTTGTATATTTTGCTCCTTTTCCATCAGAGTGTGCCTTTATCCTTTTTTCTAGATTGTTTGTCCACCCCGTATATAAACTATCATCATTACACCTTAATATATAAACATAATTCATATAATACCTCTTTAATATTTCTATATTATTTATAATTATATCTATGACTAACTATATTTTCTATAATTGTTGTTAATACTTAATAACAAAGTACATAACACTAAAGCAATAGTTGTGTTATAATCTTATGAGAATTAACAGAAAAGGAGCAAATAATATTATGGCATGTAAATTTTTCTTACATCAAGGAAAAAACAAAAGAGCTGAACAAGGCCGTCCTTGGATATACATAGATGAAATAAATGAATATGATGGTGATTATGAAAACGGAGATATTGTTGAAGTATATAATCATAAAAACTACTTTATAGGAAAAGGTTATATTAATGATAGAAGTAAAATAACTATCAGAATAATGACTAGAGATATAAATGAAGAAATTGATGAAGCTTTCTTTAAAAGAAGATTTGCTGAAGCATGGGATTATAGAAAAACTGTAATTGACACATCATCTTGCAGATTTATATTTGGAGAAGCTGATTTCTTACCTGGTTTAACAGTTGATAAATTTGAAGATTACTATGTAATTCAAATATCTACTCTAGGAATGGAGCAATATAGAGATTTAATAGTTAAAATACTAGTTGAAGAATATGGTGCTAAAGGTGTTTATGAAAGAAGTGACATAAAAACTAGAGAAATCGAAGGTTTAGAACAAACTAAAGGCTTCTTAACTGAGCCATTTGATACTAATATTCAAATTATCGAAAATGGAGTTAAATACATAGTAGATTTAGAAAATGGTCAAAAAACTGGATTTTTCTTAGATCAGAAAGAAAATAGAGCTGCTATGCATAGAATATGTAAAGGTAAAGATGTTTTAGATTGCTTTACTCATACTGGATCTTTCGCATTAAATGCTGGAATTGCAGGTGCAAAATCAGTTCTTGGAATAGATGTTTCTCAACATGCTATAGATTGTGCTACTAGAAATGCCGAATTAAATAACTTACAAGATACTGTTAAATTTGAATGCCATAATGCATTCCATGTTCTTGGAGATTGGTCAAGAGAAGGAAGACAATATGATGTTGTAATTTTAGATCCTCCTGCCTTTACAAAATCAAGAGGCACAGTAAATTCTGCTATTAGAGGATATAAAGAAATTAACCTTAGAGGTTTAAAGATGGTAAAACCAGGTGGATATTTTGCTACATGTTCATGCTCTCACTACATGAATGAAGAACAATTAAAGAAAACAGTTCTTGAGGCTGCACATGATGCAAGAAGAACTTTAAGACAAATTGAAGTTAGAACTCAAAGTTCAGACCATCCAATCCTTTGGAATTCTGATGAATCATACTACTTAAAATTCTTTATTTTCCAAGTAGTATAAAATTAATTTCAGGTGACAAGTTAAGTTAGAAACTCCTTAGGGAGTTTCTAATATATATTATAAATTCGGCCTAAGCTGAATTTATTCATTAACTTGCCATTTGTCACTTACCAAGCTTGATACCCTTATTAAATTTATCACTTAATTGATTAATTATAGACTTTTCATTATATTTCATTGGTTCTACAGTTGGAAATAAAATACTCATCCTAACTAGATAAACTCCAATAAAAACAATAATAGCTCCAATTAATATCTGCTTATAATATTTTCTATTTAACATTATTAATATTCCTATAACAAAAGGCATCCAAAATAATGGATGTAATTTAAATGCTCCTATAAAATTACCATTTAATACAGCTATTATTGCCCTAGTTATTCCACAAGAAGGACAAGGCGTACCTATTAAGCCTCTTATTAAACAAATTGTTCCCGTTACCTTAGAAAATTGATTTAAAATTAAGTAAATAATAATCAACCCTATTCCCATACTAAATATAATCTTTATACTTAAATTCTTATCATATTTCTTCATATCATTTAATAATTACAATATGGTATATCATCTTCTTGATAATTTAGATTATTGTAAATTTCTTTAAAATTTTTATTATCTTCAGAACTTATCTTATACCATTTATCATCTATATTCATAATATCATCTTGAATTATTATAGTGTGATTAACTCCAACTCCACTAGTTTGAATTAGAAAATTCCAATCATTTATATCTTGCTTTTCAACTTCTTGTTTAGGAATTTCATTAATAAAACCAATAATAAGTTCTATATCTGTAATTTTATCTATAGCCTTATATTTATTATCATTTCCCATAGATTTAATAACAACTTTGCTTATATTGCTGACATCTATAAGACCATCATCTATACTATCTCTCAAATTTAATTCTGATTTTTGAGTTTCATCACCATAATCTTCCTCAATACTTCTAGATTCTCCGCTATCATACATTGCTACTTCTGGAGTATTAGTACTATATTCTTCTATATTGTTTTCTGCACTTCTTAAAATATCAGATGATTTATTTAAATTAATATTACTATTTATTGATATTGCTGTTAGGCAAATAAATGCAAAACATGCGGCTGTGGCCCAAACCCTTTTATTGCTATACCAATTTTTCTTTTTCTCCAAATTTACCTTATCTAAATTGCCCAGAGTTTCTTCAATCTTATTATCAAATGATTTTGGTAAAATAAATTCTTTATCTTCCATATGACTTTTATTCTTTAAATATTCATCAAAATTATCCATGAAGCTCCTCCTTTAAAATATTATGTAACTTTTCTTTTGCTCTAGATAATCTAGATTTAATAGTTCCTTCTTTTACGTTTAAAACCTTTGCTATATCTTTATATTTCATATCTTCAAAGTAAAATAATATAGTTGTTGTTCTTAAGTCATCCTCTAGTAAATTAATTGCATTATATAAAGTTAAATCCTTATAACTATCATTAACGCTTATATTTTTAAAATGCTCCTTATCTACAGCTATTTCTCTAGCCCTTTTTTTATATATATTATTGCTTTCATTAATAACTATTCTTATTAACCACGTTTTAAAAAAAGCTTCATCCTTTAAAGTATGTATATTCTTATATGCCTTTAATATAGCTTCACTAACAGCATCCTCTACATCCTCTTCTTTGTTTAATATAGATTTAGCTACTCTATATACTGCTACCTTATTTAATCTTATTAGCGTACAAAATGCCTCTTTATCTCCAGCTTTTGCTCTTTTTACTTCCATTATTAATTGATCTTTACTGTAATCATATATCGAAGCTTCCAAAACTTTCGCTCCTTTCCTCTCCATTTGACAATTATTTGTCCCACTTTGTTCCATAAGTAAAATTAGAAATCTCAATTTGCTTAGTCGAATTTATACCTACCAACATAATAAAGTTAGTGTTCTCATAATATATTATAAAATAAAAAGCGACTGTTATAAAAAAACAATTCATACAGTCGCTCTATATCACCCTATAATTTACTTAAAATCTTTGCCTTGCCAAATATCATTGTCTACAAGTGCTTTATCAATATCATTTAATACTTCCCATTTCTTCAGGCTCCACATAGGTCCAATTAAGCTTGCTCTCGGAGCATCTCCTGTTAATCTATGTACAACCATTTCTTCTGGTATCATAGCAATCCCTTTGCAAATTAAATCTATGTAATCTTCCTTGCTTAAAAGCTTTAACTCCCCACTTTCATATTGCTCTACCATTTTAGTCCCCTTCATTAAATGCAACAAATGAAATTTAACTCCTTGTGATCCACTATGAGCAACATAATCTACAGTCTTTAGCATATCCTCCTTTGTTTCACCAGGAAGTCCAAAAATAGTGTGAACTACAACTTCAATTCCTCTTTTTTGTAGTTCTTTTATGCTTTTATCAAATACTTCTAAATCATATCCTCTATTAAAATTGCGTGCAGTATTATCATTTATAGTTTGTAATCCTAACTCAACCCAAAGATATGTTTTTTTATTAAGCTCTTCAAGATAATCTAAAACATCTTTATCTAAACAATCTGGTCTTGTTGCTATTGATAAAGCAACAACATTTTTTTGAGCTAATGCCTCATCATATTTTCTTCTTAATTCTTCAACAGGAGCATAGGTATTTGTGTAGGCTTGGAAATAAGCAATATACTTTCCATCTTTCCATTTCTTCTCCATCATTACCTTTCTGTCTTCAAACTGCTCACTTATAGATAATATTCTGCTGCCAGCATAATCTCCTGATCCTCTTGCACTACAAAAAGTACATCCACCTTTAGCCACTTTTCCATCTCTATTAGGGCAAGTAAATCCCCCATCTAATGATATTTTATATATTTTTTCGCCGAATTTATTTCTTAGGAAATAATTTAAGCTGTGATACCTTTTTCCATTCCATTCCTTCATATTTTTTCTCCTTAAAATCTATAAATTATATATTTGATATAATTTAAAATAGAGGCAATGCTAATTGCATTAACCTCTTTTATGTTTTTCTTTATTATAAAATACTTATTAACTAATTACAATTTAATCATTTCATTGCTCTTTAAATCTAAACTATACTTTCCTGTTGTTTCATCAGTAGTTGAATCACTTTTAAATACATCAAAAATTACTTTATCATCATCAAAATATTGAGCTTTAATATTGTATATCTCTGGCTTAAATATCTCATTAAATTTTGTATCTACAGCTTTTCCATCTTCAGCTTTATATATATTTAATCTACTTAATCCATTTTGATCTCTAAAGTTTACAGCTAAATTATCATCTTCTTTAGAAAATATAAAATCATCTATTTCTGAATTATTAATCAAATCTACAGATATAACTTTGCTAGCAACTGGCTTTTCAAATGCATCTTGGATTTCTCCTCCTATTTGTGAACTTTGTGAATCACTATTTAAATCAACTACATCTGTTCCTCCATTCATTAAAGTATCATCAATATACGCAATACAAATATATGAATTTTTATCATCTATAGTTGAAATAGCAACTTTCTTACCTGTAAAACCTAAAACAACTTTTCCAAAATTATTATTAGGCACTTTTTCTTTATAAAGCATCATTTTATTTTTACTTAAATAGGTATCCTTTGGTATATTATTTAAACTAATAACCAAACTACTCTTTCCACCTTTATCACCAATTATCCTAATTGCGTTATTTTTTATATATAACTCTCTTTGTGATTTTGATTTTATCTCCCCGATAATATAGTTATCACCATTTCTATTTACCTTTATAGTGTATTGTTCTAAATTACTTTTAGGTTCAATATTAGAATCCCTAATAACATTAAATATATAATATGCAAACTCACTACTTGCTACAGTTTTATCAAGTTGAAAACCAGTAATATTCGATACTCCCTCTGATAAGTTAATAGTACTATCTACAAGTTCCTTATCACAAATTTCTGTTGCACCATTTATATCACCATTTCTTATATTAATTAAGTAATCTGTAGCTAAATCCTTTCCCTTAAAAACATCAAATAAATCTAAGACCTCCTCTTTAGATTCATTTGCATTTGAACAACTAATTAGTACACTAATTGATAAAATTAATATTCCACTTAAAATCCTTTTAATGCTAATCATATTAATCTCCTTACAATTATTCTGCTTTTAAATTTATTTTTCCTAATAACTTATACCTTATTCACAAATAAAAAGAATAATTATACTGTAATCCTTATATATTAGATATTAGAAATATATTGGGGGGATGTGCGTGAAGAAGGATTTTTCTAAAATTTTTCAAATTGCAGTTGTTTTTATAGGAACCATTGTTGGAGCTGGACTTGCATCGGGTAAAGAAATTACTCAATTTTTCACTTCCTTTGGTTTGACTAGCTTTTTCGGAATACTTTTCTGTGGAGCATTTTATATATTAATGGGATCAATAATAGCTAAAATAAGTATTAAATATAGTCTAAATTCCTATAGTGATGTTCTAAAAATAATAAGTCCTAATTTGCTAGGTAAACTCACAGGTGTAATTACAACTTTTTATCTTATTTCAAGTGCTTCAATAATATTGGCTGGTAGTGGTGCTTTGATTAATCAATTTTTTGGAATTCCAAAAATAGTTGGATCATTAATAATGCTATGCCTTGCCTCTGTATTTTTACTAAGGGGTACTGATGGACTTATTGAAGTAAACTCATTTATTGTTCCGTCACTATTAGGAACAATAACACTTATAATAGTTTTATATTTTTTATTTTGTAGAGATTCTATATCTTTTCAATTTATATCTTCATTTGAACCACCTAAAAAAGGTGTTGCAGTTTCTACTATCCTTTATGCCGGCTACAATGTTCTTTGCTGCTCTGGAGTTTTAGTACCTTTAAGTAATGAAACAAAAAATTCTAAAACTATGGTATATGGAATTGCATGCGGTGCTTTAGGATTAACTTTATTATCAAGTGCTATTAACTTATTACTACTAGCAAACCAACCATATATATATGAATTAGAAATTCCTTTACTTTTAGTTGCTCAAAGATTTGGAAGTGTGGTTCAAGCATTACTTTTGGTTATAATTTGGCTTGAAATGTTCTCCACTGAAGTATCCGATGTATATTCAATAAGCAAAACTCTTGAACAATCATTTAATATCAAGTTTAAGAAGGGAATATTTATTGTATTAGCTGTTGCTTTACCAATATCACAAATAGGTTTCTCAAATCTAATATCAACTTTATATCCTCTTTTTGGTATTTTGAGTTTAATCTTCATTACACAGTGCATTTTCTTTTATCATAAAAATAAATCTGAACTTAATAATTGAAAATAATAGGTTAGCATTTACTTGTAATAAAACTTGTAATTGCTAACCCATAAAATCATTTTATAATTTTTACTAATCACCAAAATAATTAAATCTTGGTATTTCATTTGAATTTATAATATCAAATGATACTGGTGGTATAAATATCTTTTGTTTACAACTTGATCTAAGCTCCGCTATTTTAGTAACCCCAACATAAACATCTGAAATTTTATACCAAGTTGCATAATCTACAACACCTGTTTGTGGTAAATTAAAAACGCCTTGAAATACTGTTACTGCCTCTTTTGTCTTATCTCCATAAACCCCATCAACTGCTGATTTAGGTATTAATGGATAATTTTGAGCTATCCTATTTAATTGCTCTTGAATAGTTTGTACTGCATCCCCACTAGATCCAACGGTTAAATCATATCCTGGATATGAGCTTGGACTTCCTTCAACAACTTCAGCTGTAACTAATTCAATATCACTTCCATAAAATGATGTTAATATTTCATATGGAGATTTTCCCTCATCCCCCAAATACTTACTTCCCCATTGAGTCATCCAACCTGGACATTGAACATTTTTACCATCACAATATTGAGTTAATAACGGTTGCTTTCTACCAAATCTTCGTATATAAGTAGAGAATATATCATCTACAATGACACTTATACTCTCATATAAATTTCTTCCATAATTAAATGCATGATCATAAGCTGTTGAATTAGTTATATCAAAATTTTTACCTTTTCCTCTATACCATTCTGTATAAATCCTATTTAATGTAAATGATATAATTGCATATACATTAGCTCTGATAGTACTTTCTGGCCATGTTGAATAAATCTCACAAGAAGCTACGTTTTTAATATAATCCTTATAAGGTACTGTATAATTTGGTGCTGTTGTATTATTAGGTCCTCCTGCATGAACTGTAATGAATTCCGGAACTACAGGTTTTGGTAAAACTACTCCACTTGTTGGAGGTGGTAATGGTTTATCAACCTCTTCGGGTATTTTTGATGGATAATTTCCATTCAATGTATTAGGCTGAATATTTATCACATCTGCCCTATTACCGACCCTCCTTGATTCCTCAACTAAATTACATTGTTGAATTGCAATTTCATCAGGAAATATTTGTATACCATTAACGACTAATGATTGAAAACCTTGCCTTTCAATTCTTAAATCATAAAGACTATATGGTATATTTCCTGTTGGGTTCTGTGAATATTCTAATAATGGTGCTGATAATTCTATTACTTGCGATTCTCCAGACGAATTAGTTGTAAGT
Organism: Clostridium sp. K04; assembly: GCF_019734375.1. Lineage (NCBI taxonomy): Bacteria > Bacillati > Bacillota > Clostridia > Eubacteriales > Clostridiaceae > Clostridium > Clostridium sp. K04. The sequence continues at coordinate 17,399 of NZ_JAASHD010000049.1, read as the reverse complement.
TCAACTTCCTTACTTTCTCCGCCTGATCCATGTGAAGATACCAATGTAGCTTTTATTCCTTCTATAGGAATATAAGTATCTCCAACAAAGCATTGCAACTTTAAGCCGCCCTTTTCTGCCATATATTACTCCTATATAAATTAATTCACTATATTAATATGCTTTTAAATTATATTTAGTGATTATTATAAATCTGTTGGCTTTCTAATAAATAAATTATTAACCCTATATTCTTGAAAGCCTCCATCAGATCTTGGTGTATAAGTTTCTCTTATTCTATCAAATATACCTTGTAAATCGAACATCCCATATCCCCAATCTCTATTAGGATAAACATCTCCTGGCCTTCCTTTAGCACCACTTATAATATAAGATTTTATCTGTTCTGAATATATATCTGGATAATTTCCATCACTAACTGCCCACTGAAGAATAAGAGCACAACATCCTGAAACGACAGCTCCAGCAACTGAGGCTCCAGTCATTAGTGAAGTCGTACCTCCTGGATTAGTTACTAAGGCATTAGTTCCTCCAGCTGCTATGTCTGGCTTTATACGCCCATCTCTTGTATAACCCCTACTAGATTCTGATAAAGTTGCGTTATTATTTTGATTATAATATGCTACTGAAATTGCTCCTCTTGATGTACTTGGTAATGTAAGAGTTGTATATTCAACAGGATTTAAAAACTTGGTTTCATTATCTATAAGTTCTCTTTGAGGTATCCAAGAATAATATTTACCGCCTACTATATATTGTCCTGTTAATCTAAATTTCCAAATGCCTGCTCTTAAATTATAAGCCCTTATAAAAATAAGCGAATCTCCTGTTGTTAATTCAGGAGAAGTAAAATTCACTATCATTTCAGTTTCTTCATATAAAAATTTAATTCTCTCATTATTTGTATTTTTAGATTCAAGATTATCTATAATTTCTCCCGTTGGTGATATAATAGATAGCTTAACTCTATTTGGTTTATCTATCCATATTTCTATCGGTAAATTTTTCTGTTTTTCACCAATTCTTATTTCTATATCTTTTACATCACCAACTCTTTCAATTATTCCTTCGGTATGAGTATCTGTATTACCTTGATTTCCTGTAGGAACAACAACTACAGTTGATGCCTGACTTGAAAAATTAGATATAGATGCTTCAATAATTCCATTACCAGTATGAGATCCCATATTACTTCCAAGCGGTATAAATACAACTACAGGTTTTTCTAATGCTCTTGCAACAGAAACTACATATCTTAATGCTAATAGCACGCTCCAAGGACTATAGGAAGGTACATCTGTTTTATCAATAAGTGCCGCATCAAGTTCAACCTTAGTTGCTCTAGCTAATTTAACAATTACAAATTGACAATCTGGGGCAGCTCCTTTTAAAGCAGGATTTATTCCTCTTCCTCCCATAATTCCACTTACCTTAGTACCATGACCTATGTCATCTTTAGATGGGACTATACTATATGGATCTCCACCTGTAGCCTGTAAGCTTATGGCTTTATTTATTTCTTCTTCCGTATATTCAATTCCATATTTTAATCCATATACTTCTTTATCTCCCTGTATAGTTTGATCCCATATTCTTAAAACTCTTGTAGTATCATCTTCCCTTTGAAATTCTTTATTAAGATAATCTATTCCACTATCTATTACACCTACCAATACACCTTTTCCATTAAGCCTTAAGTATGGATTATTATTAAATGTAGGAGCTCCACTAGCTTCCACTGGAGAAAGTTCATTCAATGTTAATATAGTTGAAATTTCCATATTAACTATTCTTATAACTAATTCATTTATTTCATTAATCTTATTTGCAGGTGTAATTATTACTGCAAAATTTGTTGATATCATTAAACCTGAAACTCCTGATACTTCTAATATATTTTTAAGATCATCTGAATCAGCAACTTCTACTAAAAGGAACACATTCTCTTCACTACTTGTATCATAATTAACATTTATTTCTTCTATTCCTTTAAAAGATTGATTATCCTGTCTATTTTTGATATCAATACTTCTAAATCCTAAGCCTAGCGTTTGAGATACTAAATTAATACTATTTCTTAAACAAAGTTCTCCATATCCCCATGCTGCATCTGGATATTGTATATCACCTCTTCCCTTTTTGGATCCTATAATCAAAAAATATTTTAATCTCTCTCCATATAAATATGGATCATTTCCATTAACTACACCCCATTGCATCATAAGTGCAGCAGCTCCAGTTACTTGTGGTGCTGCCATAGATGTACCTGTCTTTTTATCAAATCCTCTATTTGGTATAGTTGAATAAATTCCTTCCCCCGGTGCAACTATATCTGGTTTTATATATTGTCCATTATACATTTCTCCTCTACCGCTAAACGGTGATATAATATTAACCAAATAATTATAACTACCAACTGATATTACATTTCTAACTGTAGCAGGAATTCCTATTGTATTATAAGCAACTGGATTTAAAAATTTAGTATTAATATTTAACCCTTCTGAAATAGGTAACCACATGTCAAATTTCCCATCATATTCATTCACTTTTCTTAAAGTTATCTTCCATTGACCAGGTGATACGAACTCATTAATACCTGTTAACATAATGCCAATTTCTCCACTTACATCAAAAGGTTTAGGTCCAGTTAAATATATGGAATATCTAGAGTTACCTATAGTTCCTTCATTAAATCCTTCTTTTAATATTATTTCTCCTGTACTAAATCCACCTGGACAAAGCAACTCTATACTTACATCAGGCAATAATGATTTATATAAGTTTATTACAACTATAGATTCATCTGAGGAAATATTAAAATATACTTCATTTATATCTTCTAATGTTCCTCCTACATGATGTGCAGCTTCTCCTTCATTACCTGCTGCAATAACTATAGTTACTCTCTGAGTAGCAGATACCGTTGAAATATATTGTTCAAGTAAACTACTTCCGTTATGAGCTCCATCATTAGTACTTAAACTCATATTTATAGCCAAAGGCATATTTAGTTCTTTTCCTTTATCAATAAGAAACTTTATTCCTCGCATTATTTGCGTACTTAGTGCAAACCTACTTCTAGCAACCTTAACCATTGCTATTGAACTTTCTGGAGCCACCCCATAATACTTGGTATCTATATTTCCTCCAGCGCAAGCTATTCCTACAACATGTGTTCCATGTCCAGTAACATCAGTTGAACTAACTATTGAATATGGATCAGATGATTTAAGTGCTTCATTGATTTGCTCCTTAGTATATACCTTTCCACCTTGATCTAAATCATATATATATTCTATTCTAGTTGTTCCATCAGCATTTCTAAATGCAGGATGAGTATAATCTATTCCTGTGTCAATAAAACCAATTAAAACACCCTGCCCCTTTAAATTTGATGAATTTATTTGAGTTATACAGGAAGCTCTGTTACTTTCATAATCATTAGTATATAAGCTTTTTGGTAATTCAATATATTGGATTTTAGGACTTGTGGCTAAAGCTGTAAGATTTTCTATAGGAATCAATACTATCCCATACCCATATCCTAAATCAGTATATTTTCCACCTAAATTCTCTACAATTTGAGAAATCTCCTCTGGAGAACTGCCTGAAATTATACTTACCTCAACTTCAGTATCATTACTAGCTGCTAAAAAATTATTTGATATGTTAACTTTGGATAATATTGATTTAGGTATATTTTTTAATAGCCCTAAATTATTTTTATTACTTTCTATATTTACCACCTCATAATAATTCCTCTTAATAAATATATGTTTAACTCTATATATTTGAACTAGTGCATTTAAAAAAGTAACATTGCTAATTCCTTTATAAAAATATATAAAACTAAATCAATAAATTTTTTATTAGCCTCATTCAAAAAATTTTATTTAACACTAATCTAAAAGTTATCCACAGTTTCGATTAACTTATCCACATCATCCCCACAGCAATATATATTACTTTACTTGCATGAACTTTTAATATTTATATAATAAAAAAAGTGCCCATTGGCACTTTTCTATAATCTTATTTCAATTCTTTCTATCTTTGCAATAACTGCAATTTCTTTACTTTCAACAGTTTCAGTCATTAGAGCTCCCCCGTTGCTTACTAAAAGCAATTTAGAGTTTCCAAGACTTTTTATTTGCCTTATTTTTCTTTTACCTTTATAATCTACTAAAAATATTCCATTATTGCTTACTTCTTTAACTAAATGAGCAAATGCTAAATCGCCTTCCATCATTCTAAAACCAGACATTTCATTATCTTGAATTTGTAAATACATTACCTTATCTTGAGGATATCCTTCTACCTTATTTGAATGAATAGGTAATTCTATTTTTCCTAAAATATTCTTTAAATTATAATCGTAAATAGGAACATTTTTTAATACTGTAGAAAATGCATTATCCCAAATATCACTTGTTTCTATTTTAGTAGGCTTCTTATTGCTTTCCGCATAACTTTTTCTTTCTTCCATTAATGCTTCATCTGTTACAACCATACTAACATCATTTAAGTCTGTATTTAATATTTTGGCTGCTTTTTCTATAAATGATTCTTGTACAATTTTTCTACCAGTCTCTACTTCGTTTATAAATTTTTCTGCTACACCTAATTTTTTACCAAGTGCCTTTTGAGTCATTCCAGCCTTTAATCTAGCTTCCTTTATCTTTTCGCCAACTCTACTCATCTTTAATTTCCTTTCTAACCTTTGAATACCAATCTCTTTCATTCTTTAAATGCTTAATTAAGTAATTTACTTTCCAATTAATAGATTGCTCTGTTACTACGGCTAATATTCCATCTTTGATACCCTCTCGAGTATCATTTATTACTTTTTTCACTTCAATTTCTGTTAAGTTATTATAAAGTATTACTTTTTCTTTAAGTGGACTATTATTAAAAATATCTAATCTTAGTCCTGATAATATATCTCTTAAAGTCATTTCGCACATTTCTGGAGTTATTTCAATTATTTTATAGTCAAGCTTTTTCATATACTCTAAGTCTAAATTAGATAAACCATATACTAATATACACTTATTATTATTAATCATCTCAATCACCCCGATATACTTATAAAACTTCAATTTAAGGCTGCATCAAAAATATGATACAGCCTATTGATTTAACATGAAATTAAATATTAATCTTCTATTATTTCAGGTTCACCAAAGTTTTCTCCAAAAGTATCTACTGTTACTTTCTTCATAACTTGATCTTCATATGGTTTGTCACTATAATCTCTTTTAGTATTTACTATTTTATCAGCAACTTCTAGTCCTTCTATTAACTTTCCAAATGAAGCATATTGACCATCTAAATGTGGTGCATCTTCTACCATAATAAAGAATTGACTTCCTGCTGAATCTGGATGCATTGCTCTAGCCATTGATAAAACACCTTTTGTATGTTTTAAATCATTCTTGAATCCATTTCTTGAGAATTCTCCTTTAATGCTATATCCAGGTCCTCCAATTCCCATTCCTTCTGGGCATCCACCTTGAATCATAAATCCAGGTATTACTCTATGGAATATTAATCCATCATAAAATCCTCTATTTATTAAATCAACAAAATTCTTTACTGTATTAGGTGCTATTTCTGGATATAATTCAGCTTTCATTATATCTCCATTTTCCATTTCTATAGTAACTATAGGGTTTTTCATTTTATTACCTCACTTTCATTTTTTGGTATAATTTATTATTATCATATTTTAATATACTAATTCAATCTTTTATACAAATTTTCTTAAATTTTTAGGAAAACTAAGCTCTCTTCATTTACTGAGTAAGTTCGAATAACCAAATTAACAAGTAGTTAACTTCTACTAACTCAATCTAAGATTTATACCCTCAGTTAAAATTTAGAATCTTACTTAAGAAAAAAAGCCTCGATAATCGAAGCTAAATATATGATAAATATTTATGATATGAATTTATTTTTCTACTCTTTAGATGTGGTTATATTTTTCTATTGTTGAAATGCAGTTCCTAATACTACTCTTGAATAATCTCTATAGTTTGATAAATTTTTAACAACAACTTGTTTAAAAATGTAGTCTCTTCCGAATTTGTATATTAAGTCACTAAATAAGTTTATTAAAAATGTTGATGGTACTCTATCATATCCATCAAAATCTAGAATTACTCCTTGATCTAGGTTATTTCTTATTATTTCTCTTAATAAAATAGCATCTTCTATTGAATAATTATCACCTAATAAATCCCTAACTTTAATATTCATACTATTAATCCCCCTAAATTTTCTGAAAATTCTTTCTTTAATAATAATATATACAATTTTCAGAATATTGTCAACTATTTAACAATTATTTTTTACATTTATTTCTTCAATAAAAAAAAACGCCTTTTGGCGTTTTCTATTTTCTTTCTATTAACTTTAAACTTAAATCTATTACCTTTTGTTCCTCTAATGAATTATAAATTGATATTTCTCCCTTAGTAGATCTATTAGTTAATAAATTTTTTTCTTTTAATCTTCTTTTTATTTCTCTAGCTGTTCCTTCTCCACCATCTATAATGGCAATTCCACTACCTACAACTTTTTCTATTGTTTCTTTAACAAATGGATAATGCGTACATCCTAAAACTATTGATGCTATTTCTTCTTTTTTATATATACACAATTTATCTTTTAAATACTCTTCTAATTGACTTCCACTTAATATTCCTTCTTCTATAAATTCCATAAGTCCCGCACATTGTATTGGAACTATGTCCGCCTTGTCTTTGTATTTATTAAGTAACAAATTAAACTTTTCTTGTTTAATAGTCATAGGAGTTGCCATTATTAATATTTTGCCACCTTTATTCATTTCAACCGCTGGCTTTATAGCTGGTTCAATACCTACTAAAGGCAAATCAGGATATGTTCTCCTTAATTCACTTACTGCAGCACTAGTTGCTGTATTACAAGCTACAACTAATCCCTTAATTCCTTTATTCATTAAAAAATCTACTACATTAAATGTTAAATCTCTTATTTCTTTTGTAGGCTTTATTCCATAAGGAGCATTTTTTGAATCTCCAAAATATATATAATTTTCATTAGGCATTATCTTGATAGCTTCTCTCATTACACTTAGACCGCCAACCCCTGAATCTAAAAAGCCTATAGGCATATCCTTTTTATCCAAATCATCTCACTCCAATTTATATATTCCTTAATTTTATTTTATACCTTAATTAAGCTTAAATCCACTTTGATTTATTATAATATATAAATTATTATGCATTCTTTATGTAAATAATGAATTAGTTATTATTCATCCATGAAGGTATCAATACTCTATCGTTATCCATTAATTGTGTATTAATTAATTCTTGCTTTCTAAGTGATTCTCTTTTGGCTGAATTAATACTTAATAACTCTTCTGCTTCTCTTATACTCTTGGCTTTAAAAACCATTGTCCAACCATCCTTGCTGTATTTTCCAGCACACATTACATATTTATCTTTATTTTTATTTACTCCATTCATGCTATCATAAATGAAACTATTTAACTCACCTATATTCTTATAATTAACCTTTACAAATATTCCTCTATTTTCTTTCATACCGCACCTCCGAACAAACGTTCAATCATTGATTTAATAATATCAGAACATTTGTTCTTAGTCAACATTTTTTTACTTATTTAGAGGATTTTTTTACATTTTATAGAATATTATTTATGTGAAACTATTATTTATCATGCAAGGAGAATGTACTTTATGAATTTTAAATCTGAAAAATTTCAAAATATATTTATTATTATTTTGCTAGTTGCTACAATTTCAATTTTTTCAATTGATTTTATTCAAACAAAGGCAGATACTAATAATTCTATCGTATTAAAAGAAAAGAAAGCTATATTAGATGAAGAAATAGAAGCTTATATTCCTCCAGAAGAAGTTATAGTAGAAGAACCAACTGAAACTGAAACTGAAATTAATACTTATAATAATGAAAATAATGATATTTATTATAGTGATGATGAAAATGATGATATAACAACAAGCAGCCCTAACAAACCAAGTTCCGGTAACAATTCTAACTCAATTACTGGTTCTGGAAGTGCTTCTGGTTCTCAAGGCAGTTCTGGTTCTCAAGGCGGTTCCGGTTCTCAAGGTGGTTCTGGTTCTCAAGGTGGTTCTGGTTCTCAAGGCGGTTCCGGTTCTCAAGGTGGTTCTGGTTCTCAAGGTGGTTCTGGTTCTCAAGGCGGTTCCGGTTCTCAAGGTGGTTCTGGTTCTCAAGATGGCTCTGGTTCTCAAGATGGTTCCGGTTCTCAAGGTGGTTCTGGTTCTCAAGATGGTTCTGGATCTAATGATAGTTCTGGATCTAATGGCGACTCTGGATCTAATGGTGGCTCTGAATCTGAAGGCAGTTCTGGCTCTGAAGGTAGTTCTGGCTCTGAAGATGGTTCTAGCTCCGAATTACAATTTGCAGAGTAATATTTAAATGAAAACATATAAAAAAGGGGCTGTATCAAAATAAATTTTGATATTAGCCGATAAAAAAAGGAGGGTTCGAATTCGAATCCTCCTTTTTGCATATAATATTTTCATGAAAAATAATGTGTGCAAAAAAAATATTATACACATCCATCAATTAGGATTCCCAATTAATTTAGAAATTATTATACCAAAAGATGATTCAGTAAGAACATTATATGAAGTAACGGAGGGATTAAATTATTCAAAATTATATGAAACATACTCTACTGAAGGTAGAAATCCAATGATCTTACCTGAAACATTATTTAGGATAGTTGCTTATGGCTATATGGAAGGTATATATTCTAGTAGAAAGCTTGAAAAAGCTTGTAAAAGAGATATTAACTTTCGTTGGCTTTTGCAAGGGCAAAAGGAACCGAGTCATAATACAATTGCGAGATTTAGAAGTAAAAGGTTGGAAGGATGCGTAGAAGACCTATTTTCACAATTTATAATTGAATTAGAAAAAAGAAATGAAATAGAATTTGAAAATTTATTTGTAGATGGTACAAAAATCGAAGCGAATGCTAATAGATATAGTTTTGTTTGGAAAAAAGCTACTGATAAATTTGAAGAGAAATTACAAAATAAAACTCATAAAATATTATTAAACATAAGTTCAGAGCTTGATTTAAATTTAAGTATACCTGATGAAAAGATTTCAGTTGAATATGCATTAGCGGTAAAAGATAAACTTATTGAAATTAAAGAAAAAGAAGGATTAGATTTTGTATATGGAAAAGGCAAAAGAAAAAGTAAACTTCAAAAATATACTGAAGTAATTAATGATTTTATAGAAAAACAAAGTAAATATGATGAATACAATAAAATTTTTAATGGAAGAAATAGTTTTTCAAAAACCGATCATGACGCTACTTTCATGCATATGAAAGAGGATCATATGAAAAATGGTCAGTTGAAGCCAGCATATAATGTTCAAATAGGGGTAGAAGGTGAATATATAGTTGGAATAGATATATCAAGTGAAAGATCAGATCAACTTACCTTTATACCATTTTTAGATAAGTTAGAAAAGAACTTAAATAAAAAATATAAATCTATAACTGCTGACGCAGGATACGAAAGTGAAGAAAACTATACATATTTAGAAAATAATAATCAAAAAGCTTTCATTAAGCCTCAAACATATGAAAAATCAAAAACTAAAAAGTTTAAAAATGATATTAGTAAAAGAGAAAATATGCACTATAACCAAGAGGATGATTACTATATTTGTGCTGCTGGCAAGAAACTACTTCCTAAAGGATTTACTACAAGAAAATCAAAATCAAACTTTAAATCAATAGTAAATATCTACGAATGCGAAAGCTGTTTAGGGTGTGAATATAAAAATAAATGCACAAAAGCTAAGAATAATAGGCAATTACATGTTCCTAAAGAATTTTTAAGATTAAGATCTGAATCATTAGCTAATATAACAACCAAAGAAGGTATACGTTTAAGAATAAATAGATCTATTCAAGTTGAAGGTGCATTTGCAGTAATTAAACAAGATTATGGATTTAGAAGATTTTTAATGAGAGGAAATAAGAAAGTTAGAATAGAATTATTGATAATGGCATTTGCCTATAATGTTAATAAATTGCACAACAAAACTTTACAAGGTCGAAACGGCGAGTTGTTGCACGAGCCGAAAGGTGCATAATAAAAACTATATATGAAAATTATACCAGAAGGCATCTAACCTTCTTTTTGTCATGTAAAAAAACAAAATTAATAGCAATATTTACATAAAAATTAGTGTATAAAATTTTGAACAATTAAAAAGGAGTTGTATTCAGACTGAATTTATTAATTCAATCTGATACAGCTCCCTTTTTTATTATTCAGCTATATTAAACACTTCTAAATCTCTCTTATCAATTTCAGATACCTTAACATCTGCTATTGCTCTTAACGTATCTAAAGCTGTTATAACACCTATATTTCTTTCAATGGCAGCTCTTCTAATTAAGAATCCATCTCTCTTAGAATCATTACCCTTTGTTGGAGTATTTACAACTAAATCAACTTCTTTATTCTTAACAACATCTAATATATTTGGTTCTTGTTCATTAAGTCTTCTAACTTCTTCACAGTCAATTCCTGATTCTCTTAAAAGCTTACAAGTTCCTTCTGTTGCAATAAACTTGTATCCAACTTTAGCTAAATCTTTCGCTATTGGTAAGAATTCAGCCTTATCATGCTTATTGATAGTTGCTAATATTTTTCCTTTTTCCATTGATGGGTACATTCCTCCACCAACAAACCCTTTATATAATGCTTCCTTAACATCTCTACCTACACCTAAAACTTCTCCAGTAGATTTCATTTCAGGTCCTAAAGATACTTCAACCTTTGGTAATTTTTGAGTTGAGAATACTGGAACCTTAACTGATACTAGTTCTGGTTCTGGATAAACATCTACTCCATAACCTAAATCAACTAACTTTTCTCCAAGCATAACCTTAGTAGCTAAATCTACTATTGGAACTCCACTTACCTTACTGATATATGGAACTGTTCTTGAAGCTCTTGGATTAACCTCTATTACATAAAGGTTGCCTTCGAACTCTATGAATTGAATGTTTATCATTCCCTTAATTCCTATAGCTAAAGCTAACTTCTTAGTGTAATCTAAAACTTTCGCTTTGATTTCCTCGCTAATATTTTGGCTTGGGTACATTGTTACAGAGTCTCCTGAGTGAACCCCAGCTCTTTCTAAATGTTCCATTATACCTGGTATTAAAATATTTTCTCCATCAGATATGGCATCTACTTCTATTTCTCTACCCATTAAGTATTTATCTATAAGTATTGGATTTTTCTTATCCTTTTTAAATGCATTGCTTAAATAGTAAGTTAACTCCTCTTCATCGTGAGTTATTTCCATACCTTGACCACCTAATACATATGAAGGTCTAACAAGTACTGGATATTTTAATCTATTTGCTTCTTCTATACCTTCTTCTAAAGTCCAAACACCTTTTCCTTTAGGTCTTGCTATATCAAACTTTTCAAGTAATTCTTCAAATTTTTCTCTATCTTCAGCCATATCAATTTGATCTGCTGTAGTTCCTAAAGTCTTAATTCCTTTTTCCTTTAAGAAGTTTGCAAGTTTAATTGCTGTTTGACCACCAAATTGAAGAATAACTCCATATGGATTTTCTTTTTCAATTATGTTTAATACATCTTCTTCTGTTAATGGTTCAAAGTAAAGTTTATCTGATATATTGAAGTCTGTACTTACTGTTTCTGGGTTATTATTAACTATTATAGTTTCAATTCCCATCTTCTTTAATGCCATTACACAGTGAACTGAAGCATAGTCAAACTCTATACCTTGCCCTATTCTTATTGGTCCTGAACCTATTACTATAACCTTTTTCTTATCTGATACTTCAACTTCATCATATTGTTCATAAGTTGAGTAATAGTATGGTGATAATGCTTCAAACTCTCCTCCACAAGTATCAACCATCTTATAAGCTGGCTTTATATTCCAAATATTTCTTAATCTATAAATATCATCTGGACTAACCCTTAACATATCAGCTATAGCCTTATCTGAGAATCCTTTTCTCTTAAGATTTAATAACCATTCTTTATCTAAATCATCTATTTTGCTTAATTTTAATCTAGTTTCTTCATGTACTATCCATTTGAATTTTTCTAAGAAGAATATATCTATTCCTGTAATTTTAGCTATACTTTCAATTCTATAATCTCTTCTTATCATTTCTGTAAGAGCAAATAATCTTTCATCATCTGGCTTCATTACAGCTTCTTTCAATTCTTGAATGCTCATTTCTTTAAACTTTGGATGGTCTAAAGAATATTTTCCTATTTCTAAACTTCTTATACCTTTTAATAATGCTGACTCTAAGTTAGCACCTATAGCCATTATTTCTCCAGTTGCCATCATCTTTGTTCCCAAAGCTCTATCAGCTGTAAAGAACTTATCGAAAGGCCACTTTGGAATCTTAACTACAACATAATCTAATGTTGGTTCAAAACAAGCATATGTCTTTTGAGTTACTGCATTTTTAATTTCATCTAGTCCATATCCTAAAGCTATTTTAGCTGCAAGCTTTGCTATTGGATATCCAGTAGCTTTTGATGCTAAAGCTGAAGATCTTGAAACTCTAGGGTTAATTTCAATAACTGCATATTCAAATGAATTTGGATTTAATGCAAATTGTACGTTACATCCACCTTCGATTCCTACTGCATTGATAATATTGATTGATGCAGTTCTAAGCATTTGGTATTCTTTATCAGATAAAGTTTGAGATGGAGCTACAACTATACTATCCCCTGTATGAATACCTACTGGGTCAATGTTTTCCATGTTACAAACAGTTATACAGTTTCCATAAGAGTCTCTCATTACTTCGTACTCTACTTCCTTCCAACCTTTAACTGATTTTTCTAATAAAACTTGACCTATTGTACTTAATTGTAATCCTGATGCAAGAATAGTTCTTAATTCTTCTTCATTTTCAGCTATTCCACCACCAGTTCCTCCTAATGTATAAGCAGGTCTTACTATAACTGGGTAACCAATCTTGTTTGCAAATGCCATACCAGCTTCCATATCAGTTACTATTTCAGATGTAATAACCGGCTCATTGATTCTATGCATCATATCTCTAAATAGCTCTCTATCTTCACCTTCTTTGATAGAAGCTATTGAAGTTCCTATAACTTTAACATTATACTTTTCTAATATTCCAGCATCATGTAAATCAACTGCTAAGTTAAGTCCTGTTTGACCTCCCATACCAGCAAGTAAACTATCTGGTCTTTCCTTTGCTATTACTTTTTCAACAAATTCTAATGTTAATGGTTCTATATAAATTTTATCTGCAACTTCTTTGTCCGTCATAATAGTAGCTGGGTTAGAGTTTACTAATACAACTTCTATCCCTTCTTCCTTTAATGCTTGACATGCTTGAGTTCCTGAATAATCAAACTCTGCAGCTTGCCCGATAACTATTGGTCCTGATCCTATAACTAAAACTTTTTTAATATCTTTATTTAATGGCATTTTCTAAACCCTCCTATAGTGCATATTCCATAAATCTGTCAAATATATATTCACTATCCTTCGGACCTGCTGCAGCCTCTGGATGGAATTGAACTGAGTATATTGGTAAAGTAGTATGTTTCATACCTTCCACTGTTCCGTCATTAATATTTAAGTGTGTTGCTATAACACTTTCTGGTAGCTCATCTACTACATATCCATGATTTTGAGAAGTAATATGAACTCTATTTCTTTCTAAATCTTTTACTGGATGGTTGCATCCTCTATGTCCAAACTTTAATTTAGTAGTTTTTCCACCTAAAGTTAATGCTAGTAATTGATGTCCTAAACAAATACCTACTATAGGTTTAACTCCAACTATCTTTTTAATGTTTTCTATTACATCAGTTAAATCTTCTGGATCTCCAGGGCCATTTGATAAAAATACTAAATCAGGATTTACTGATAATACTTCTTCTGCTGTAGCAGTCATTGGAAATACTGTTATTTTGCAATTTCTCTTTTTGAAATTTCTTATTATATTTGTTTTTATTCCAAAATCCATAATTGCAACATGCTTTCCTGTTCCCTCGATTGTATATGGTTTCTTTGTAGTTACCATTTTTACTGCATCTCTATTTGAAAAAGCACTTATTTTTTCTTTAACTTCTTCTAATGTTTCATGTTCTAATGAGATTATTCCTCTCATTGTCCCATTGTTTCTTAATACCTTTGTTAAAGCTCTTGTATCTATACCTTCTAAACCTATTATTTTATTTTGCTTTAAGTAATCTTCTAATCCAATTTCACATCTAAAGTTATTTGGGAAGCTACATTTTTCTCTTACTATGAATCCTCTTACCTTAGGTGTATCTGATTCGTTATCCTCTAAATTTATTCCGTAGTTTCCTATTAGTGGATATGTCATAGTTACAATTTGTCCGTAGTATGATGGATCTGTTAAAACCTCTTGATATCCTGTCATTCCTGTTGTAAATACAACCTCTCCTACGCTATCTTTTAAGTATCCAAATGCATTACCTTCAAAAATCATGCCATTTTCTAATATAAGCCTTGCTTTCATTCCTAGCCCTCCTAAAATTCATGTATATAACAGCTAAAAATACACTTTCTAAAAGCTCTTTAACTTCAAATATAATTTATCTATTTTCTTAACTATTTATTTAGTTAAAAATAACAGAAAAGGATAGTAAGGAGACATTTAACTATGTAATCTCTCCATACTATCCTTATTATATTTAAAATTTACTTTAGAAAATTCTTTTGATAAATCGATGTAACTATTGCTATTTACGTATAACATACCTACATACTCCTTTCTGGCCTCTCTGGACCAATTTAAAGTGTACTTTTTAACTAATTAATTATTTATTCTTATCTTTGTATATTATTGTATATTTAGCACGAATTATTGTCAAGAATAAATTAGCTTTATTAGATGGAATTTACCATCTAAATTTTTGTACACTCTATTCCAAATATTTCAATGTGTATTTTTTATAATTATACTCCTCAATGAATATTTATGCAACTTTATTGTATTTTTATAAACGCATAAAATAAGGCCATTAAGATTTGTTATCTTAATGGCTTTATTTTCTTAAACTTATTTATTTTTTAATTCTTTTATCCAGTTTACTATAAATTCTATTGGATTTTCATCATTACTTGGTGCTATATATTTTGATTTTCTTTTTAATTCTTCACTTCCATTGCTTATGCAAAAACCATAATCAGCTTCTTGTAAAAGCTCAACGTCATTCATATTATCTCCAACCGTAATTATCGTAAAATCTTCAATTTCTTTATGCATTACTAATTTCTTTAATGCTTGTCCTTTTGATATTTCTTTTGGTATTATTTCTAAATATACATCTGAACTTCTTACAATATTATTATCACCATAGTCTTTTCTTAAATATGTTTCAACAAAATCTAGCTCTTCTTTTTCGCCTACAATTAACGCTTTAGTCCATTTTTTATTCCAAATACTATCATCGACATTATAAATTACATCATAACCTAGCTTACTAAATCTTTCAGTTCTTTTACATGCTTGATAAATATATACTTGCTCATTACTATATATCTCTATTCCTATATTATGATTAACCTTATTTACTACTTTGACTATTTCTTTTCGTTCTTCCTCTAAAAACTTTTCCCAAATTACTTCATCACTATTAAAATCATATACTTTAGTTCCATTATACATAATTACAGGAAGTGTAACCTTCATCTTATGAATATGTCTCTTTATTGAAGGTAACATACGTCCAGTAGCTAAAGTAAATTGACCACCATTATCTACAAAATACTCTATAGCTTTTTTATTTTCTTCTGATAATTTTCCTTTACTATTTAAAAGTGTTCCATCCATATCAGAAACTAATAAATATCCATCAAAAATCCCCATATTTTTCTCCTTATTTTTTATTAGTTTTCAGTATTATTTTTCTTGAGATTCGTCTAGGTAAAAGCTTATTTCCAATAACTAATAATTTATTTTTCATTCCAGGAATTATAATAAGCTTCCCTTTTTTAAAATCTTTATAGCTAACTTTAGCAACCTCTTCTGCATCCATTAAATATTTCTTGGCAGATTCACTTTTCTTAATTCCAGCCTTGTCTTGGAAAGTAGTCTTAACAGGACCAGGACAAAGACATGAAATCCTTATTCCACTATCTTTACACTCTTCATATATAGCTTCTGTTAAATTAAGTACATATGCTTTTGATGCATAATAAGCTGCCATTCTAGGACCTGAGCAAAAAGCAGCTGTTGAAGCTACATTTAAAATCCCTCCATTTTTACATTCAATGATCTTAGGCAAGAAATATTTTGTTAATTTAGTTAATACTTTTATATTTATATCTATTAATGCTTCTTCCTTTACCCATTCTATTTCGCTAAAATCACCAAAGGTTCCAATTCCAGCATTATTAACTAAAATATCTACATTTAACTTATTCATTTCAACATAATTAAATAAACCTTGAATATCTTCACTCTTTGATAAATCTAAGCTTAATATTTTTACTTCTACATTACATTTACTTAATTCATTTTTTGCTGTTTCTAATTTACCTTCATCTCTAGCAACTAAAATTAAATTATGTCTATCCTTTGCAAATAACTTTGCAAGCTCATATCCAATTCCAGTTGATGCACCTGTTATTAATGTATAGTTTCTTGTACTATTCATAATAAACCTCTCCTAAAAACATTATAATTCTACTTTCATTTTAACATGGGGAATATTAACTTCATCATAAACATCTGATATAACCTTAAATCCTACACTTTCATATAATCCTTTAGCATAAAGTTGTGCTGATAATACTACAGTTTTTTCATCTAAATTGTTTTTAATAAACTCTAATGCTACTTTCATCATTTCTTGAGCAATTCCTTTTCTTCTATGACTTGAAAGTACTAAAACTCTTCCTACTGAAATATAATCATATCCTATTCCTTTAGGTACTATTCTACAATAAGCAACAACTCTTTCATTTTCTTTTAACATTATATGATGACATACCTTATCTTTATCATCAAAATCCTGTTCTTCTACTATCTTCTGCTCACAAACAAAAACCTCAAACCTAGATTTTGCAATTTCATACATTTCATTAACTGTTAAATCATTAAACTTTTTAATTTCAAACATTTTTCTACTTCCTTCCCTTTTCTTGCTACTATTTTATCTCTTTATTATCCAATATAATTTAAGTATAATCTATTAAAAATATAATTTATTTTTATTTGATAAATTACAATATCAAGTGCAACACTAATTAATTGCAAAAAAAATAACCCATACGGGTACGTTCAT
>NZ_JAASHD010000048.1:0-23033 GCF_019734375.1 Clostridium sp. K04 | reverse complement strand
TAGGCTTATAGAGTCTGGGATTTATTTTTTTTTTTGCAAAAGGGGCCTCGCACTAATTATTTAGTGCGACAGCCCCATTTTTTTATACTTAAAAGTGATTTGAAAACATATAAAAATAGAATTATTAGAAAAACTAACAAAAATTAATAGATAAATATTTAATTATAAATAAATTATACGATTTATAAATCAAAATTATGATGTAATGGCAAAAACATAGAATAGTGAATTAAAAGTTTGTAAAATAAAGAATGTAAACAGGAAAACGTTTGCTAAATGATAAGAAAAAGATAAATTTTCGAGGGGGAGAATTACAATGAAAAAAAGATTATTAAGTGTTATTTGTGCAAGTGTAGTAGCCACATCACTTTTTGCAGGTTGTTCATCAACAGCTTCTGATGGTGGAGATGGAAAAGGTGAAGTTACTTTAAAGGTTTTAACACATAGAACAGATATAAAAGATACTGTGTTAAAAACAGTTGCAGATAAGTACTATGAAGAAAAAGGTGTAAAAATAGAGTGGGAAGCAATCACTGATTATGAAAGTATAGTTCAAACAAGAATGAATACTCAAGACTACGGAGATGTATTAAATATATTACCAGCTTTCAAAGCTGAAGAATTAGGAGAATTCTTCGAACCATTAGGATCATTAGAGGATTATAGTGATTATGTTGGAGTAAGTGAAAGAGCTGATTTAAATACTGATACAGTTTACGGTATTCCAAATGGATTAGGAGCAGATGGTGTAGTTTATAACAAAAAAGTATTTGCTGAAGCTGGATATGATGAATTCCCAAAAACTTTAGATGAATTATATGAAGCATTAGCAAAAATTAATGAACAAGAAGGTGTAGTTCCAGTAGCTATTAACTCAGCTGATATGTGGCCATTAAGCCAATATGATGCTGTTTCTTCAGTAATTTACGGAAATCCATATTACTATAGAGATATGGGAAAAATGGAAAGTCCATTCTCAGCTGGAAAGCCAACAGGGGATATGTTAGAAATCCTTTATAAGTTTGTTAGTGAAGGTTGGGTTGAAGAAGATTTAGCTACAACTAACTGGGAACAATCAAAAGTTGATATGGCTAACGGTAAAATAGGTATGATGACTTTAGGTATGTGGGCAGTATCACAAATTCAAGAAGCAAATGAAGCAAATGCTGATGATATTGGAATTGCTCCATTCCCAGCAACTAACTCAGGAGAATTAAAAGCTGGTGCGGGTCCAGATAACTATTTAGGTGTAAGCAAATATTCTAAACATAAAGAAGAAGCTAAAGATTTTGCTATATTCTTTGCTAACTCTTTAGATTACTTAGATAGCTGTGGATTTATTCCTGCTAACCAAAATCTTACTTCTGGAAATCCAGTTGTTAAAGAGTATCAAGAATCTGGTGTTGAATTAATGTTTGCAGATCCAGCAGAAGCAGATCAAGCAGCAAGCGATTTAACTACTGAAATAGCTAATGAATCAGGAACTAAATTCTGGGTTGGTGAATATATTCAAAATGCTGTAATAGCTGCTAAGAAGAGCAGAGCAGATTTCGATAAAGTTATTGAAGATTATAACAATAAATGGAATACTAACAAAGAAAAATTATCTAAATAATAATTTATATAAATAATTTAGGGGGGATTTCCCCTCTAATTATTAAATTGTTTATATATTAAAGTCTCTAAATTAATGTAAATAGAGAGTAGCAATATTAAAGGAAAGAAGTCGTAAAGGGGGAGAAACTGTGTTTAAAAATGTAAGTTACAAAACACAAAGGAAATTTATAATAGCACTATTCTTACTAATTCCACTTACATTACTGTTTGTATTTACATATTTACCAGCAATAAATATGATATCTTACAGTTTTACTAATTGGAAGGGTTATGGAGCTAAGACGTTTATTGGACTAGAAAATTATATAAATATATTTAGTGATCCAGAAGTTTTTTCAGTATTAAAAAATAGTTTATATTATTTTGTTGGTGGTTTAATACAGTTAGCTTTAGCATTCGTTTTTGCAGTAATAATTAATTCTAAAATTAAAGGTAAAAGTTTCTTTAAATCATTGTTCTTTTTCCCTTATTTAATCAATGGTGTTGCAATATCATTAATGTTTTTATTCTTCTTCCAACCGAATGGAACATTAGATACTGTACTTAGCATGTTAGGATTAGATAGTATAATTAGACAATGGCTTGGTGATGCTCATTATGTTAATTTCTCTTTAGCATTTACATCAATTTGGAGATTTTTTGGGTATAACTTTATTATATTCTTAGGGGCTTTACAATCAATCTCAGATGAAGTTTTAGAAGCAGCAGACCTAGATGGTGCAGGAGATTGGCAAAAAATAAGATATATTTATATACCTTCAGTTAAGAGAATTATTCAATTAAACTTAATATTAAATATTTCAGGAGCAATTTCAGTATTTGAAATACCATATATTATGACTGGTGGATCAAATGGAAGTTCAACATTTGTTATTGAAACAATTAAGACAGCGTTTACTTATAATAAAGTAGGTAAAGCATCAGCAATGGCTGTTATAGTAATGCTTATAGTTGCAGCAGTAGCATTAATTCAAAATATATTCTTTAAGGAGGAAAAAGAGTATGCAAAGTAGCACTCAAATAAATGCAACAAAAGCAAGGATGGATAAGGAAGTACTTGCTTTAAGAGCAAAAAGTATATTTTTTAAAACATTAAAATATTTATCATTAATAGTAGCATCAATTGTATTTCTTCTTCCAATAGTAACTATATTTTTAGCATCATTTAAGGAATATAATGAATTTTACTCTTCAAACAAGTTAGCATTACCACAAAGTTTTTTAAATTTAGATAACTTCAAAACTGCATTCATACAAGGTGGAATGATGAGAGGTTTCTTTAATACAGCATTCATAATGGTAATTTCATTAACAGGTACAATTTTACTTGGAGCAATGGTTGCATATGTATTGCATAGATTTGATTTTAAGTTAAAGAAAGCAATATTACTTGTTTACATGGTACCAATGTTTTTACCAATGGTAACTACTCAAGTTGCTACATTCCAAATAATGAGTAAACTTGGATTATATAATAGTCTTTGGGCTCCAATAGTATTATATTTAGGAGCAGATGTTATGAGTATTTTCATAATGATGCAGTTTATGGATTCTATTCCATATTCAAATGATGAAGCAGCAATGCTTGAAGGTGCATCATACTTCTATATATTTAGAAAGTTAATAGTTCCACTATTAAAGCCAGCTATAGCTACAATTATAATAATTCGTGGAGTTGGTATTTATAATGACTTCTATACACCTTTCTTATATGCGCCAGGTGATAATATGGGAACACTTGCAACTTCACTTTATAAGTTCATGGGACCATATGGTGGACAATGGAATGTTATTTGTGCAGGAGTTATCTTAATTATGATTCCAACATTGATAGTATTCTTATCATTACAAAAATATATCTATAACGGATTTACAGCAGGAGCGGTAAAATAGCTTTGATAGTTAGGAGTTAGGAGTTAGGAGTTAGTAGTTAAGGGGTAAATTTAGCTTTAGCTGAATTTAGAAAAAATATATTTTTAGAAACTGCGTTAGTAGTTTCATCCTTAACTATTAACTAAAAACTACTAACTCTAAACTAATTTTTAGAGGTGATAACAGTGAAGGAAAAGACATTTAGATTCGTTCATATTTTATATGTTTTACTAATAACCAATATAATATCTATATGCTATCTTGCAATAGGTTTATTTGCATTAACAATAGTTCCAGTAGTTTTTACTAACATAGAAATTTCAATAATGTTATTCAATGATGAAATTGATGGATATTCAGGTGTTTTAAAAATATTTAACACAGGAATGAAAAAATATTTTAAAGAGAATAAAAAACCTGCAATAATAACAGGTTTATACACATTGAGTTTAGTAATTGCAATATTTATGTTAAGAAGAATAGATTCACCGATTGCAAGTACATTAAATTATTTCTTTGTATACTTATATATAGTTATAGCGATGTACTGGGGATATTATTCTTTATATGTAATTGCGAAAGAAAGACCTATTAAATATATTGATGCATTAGCAATAATGTTTATGGAACCTAAAAAATTATTTACAACAACAGTTTTATTTGCTTTATTTATGGCAGTAGGAATATTTAGAAAAGAATTTTTAGTTATTTTAGCTATTGCTATTATTTCAGCTATGTTTGTAAAAATAAATAGAAGTACTATAGATGCAGTAAAGATAAATAGATAAATTAAGGAGATTTTTATGAACTTAGAATTTGACATAAAAAGTTTTAACTTTATAACATGGCATTGGAAGAATGATTTTAATTTAGAAGATGCAAAGAGAGAAATAGATTATCAAATTTTAAATTGTAATATAAATGCAGTAACTTTTGCTTTTGCAGCACAGCAAGATCATTGTTATTCAACAACAATAGATTGGACAGGCAGTCATATGCCTAATGATAATCAGTTAGAAGATCTAATTAAATACTCTAAAGATAAGGGATTAAAGACATTAGTTAAGCCAATGTTAAATGTTTCTGATGGATATTGGAGAGCATATATTAGATTTTTTGATGAGGATGTTCCATGTGAACCAAAATGGGAAGAGTGGTTTAAAAGTTATGGTGAGTATATAATTCATTATGCTCAATTTTGTCAAAAGAATAATGTTGATATTCTAATAATAGGTTGTGAGTTAGTAGGAACTGATCATAGGTGTGATGAATGGAAATCCTTAGTGAAAAATATAAGGAGAATATATAATGGAGCATTAACATATAATTGTGATAAATATCAGGAGCATAATGTTAAATGGTGGGATGCATTAGATTATATTTCATCATCGGGATATTATCCAGTAGGTACAATTTCTAAGGAATTAGATAGAATTGAAGAAGTATGTAAAAAATTTAACCTACCTTTTATATTTACAGAGGCAGGATGTCCATCAGTTAAAGGTGCTTCGAAGATGCCTAATGATTGGTTTTTGATTGAAACAGGAGAAGTTTGTGAAGAAAATCAATATAATTATTTTAAAGAACTTTTTGAAGAAAGTTCTAGACGAGGATTTATCAAAGGCTTTTGTTTGTGGGATTGGCCAATTAAGTCACCTCAAAATGCAAAGGATAAATATGAAAAAGATTATACTGTTAAGTTTAAGAAAGCTGAAAATTTGATTTTTCAGTATTTTAGTGAATAAATTAATATAATAGTATGGAGGTTATAAAATCAATAAACAGGTTTGATTTTATAGCTTTTTTTATTTATAAAAAATAAAAAACATACAAATATTATTAAAAATTAGCAATTAATAAGATTTTAATATAGATTAATTGAATAGATGAAAATGTTAACATATTATAATTGTGTAACCCACTATATAGTGAGTTTATTTTGAAAGAAAATTATTTCGAAATTAATATATAGGAAGTGGAGGATATTTAAATGATTTACGATTTAAGGAAGAAGGCAGAAGAAGAATTATTAAATAATTTAGGACCATTTTGGCTTAAGTTAATTGATAATGAAAATGGTGGATTCTACGGAGAAGTAACTTATGATCTTAAAGTTAATAAGACAAGTGAAAAAGGTGGAATTCAAACATCAAGAATATTATGGTTCTTCTCAGCGGCTTATTGTGCAACAAAAAATGAAGAATATAAAAAAGCTGCAACACATGCTTACGAATTTTTAAGAGATAAATTAATAGATAAAGAATTCAAAGGTGTGTATTGGATGGTTGATTACTTAGGAAATCCTATAGACACTAGAAAACATGTATATTGTCAATCATTTGCTATATATGCGTTAAGTGAATATTATAAAGCAACAAAAGATAAACAAGCCTTAGATTTAGCAATGAATTTATTCTCATTAGTTGAAAATATTGGGTTCAATAAAGAAAATTCAGCGTATTTAGAAGAGTTTGATAGAGAGTGGAATATAACTCCAAATGAAATGTTAAGTGAAAATGGTGTCATCGCTGAAATTACAACTAATACACATTTACATGTTTTAGAAGGTTATACTAATCTTTATTCTGTAACTAATAATAGAGTTGTAGGTGAGCGATTAAAGGAACTTATATATACTTTCTATAATAAAATTTATGATAAAGAGCAACACCTATTAAAGATATTCTTTGATAGTGAATGGAATACAATTATTGATGTTAAATCATATGGTCATGATATTGAGGCAAGCTGGCTTATAGATGATGCTTATAAGGCATTAAATTTAAAAGATGAATCTATTGAAAAAATGATAATTGACATAGCTTATAACATTAAAGCACAAATTCAAGAGGATGGTTCTTTAATTAATGAATCAGAAAATGGAGTTAAAGATTATACAAGAGTTTGGTGGGTTCAAGTTGAAGCTATGGTAGGATATTTAAATGCTTATGAAAGAACTCATGATGAATCATTCTTAAATATAGTTAATAATTTAATGACATATACTATGAAAAATATGGTTGATCCAAGAGAAGGTGGAGAATGGTATTGGTCTATAGAACCAAATGGTAAGCCAACTGAAAGAAGTGTTATTGAACCTTGGAAAACACCTTATCACAATGGAAGATTTTGTTTAGAATTTATGAAGAGAATAGGAGAATAAGAAATGATACATGAAAAATATTATGCATTAAAGGAAGAACAAGAAAAATTAATAACAAGAAAAAATGAGATAGA
Organism: Clostridium sp. K04; assembly: GCF_019734375.1. Classification (NCBI taxonomy): domain Bacteria; kingdom Bacillati; phylum Bacillota; class Clostridia; order Eubacteriales; family Clostridiaceae; genus Clostridium; species Clostridium sp. K04. The sequence continues at coordinate 16,307 of NZ_JAASHD010000048.1, read as the reverse complement.
TACAACTTGGTATAACGGTGTTTATGATAGATATAAATATCCAGTAATAACTAGACATCATGTACCAGTTGAATGGAGATTTGATTTAAATAAAGAAACTAACCCTTACTTCATGGAAAGATTAGGAGTAAATGCAACTTTAAATGCAGGAGCTATTTATTTAAATGGAAGATATTATTTAGTTGTAAGAACTGAAGGTTTAGATAGAAAATCTATTTTTGCATTAGCATCAAGTGAAAATGGTTTAGACAATTTTAGATTTGAATCATTAATACAATGGGAAGATACCTGTAAAGAAGAAACTAATATTTATGATATGAGACTTGTTAAACATGAAGATGGGTATATCTATGGAATTTACTGTTCTGAAAGGAAAGATCCAGATGCAGAACCAGGAGATACATCTTCAGCAGTGGCCCAAGCAGGTTTAGTAAGAACTACTGATTTAAAAACTTGGACAAGATTACCAGATATAAAAACTCCATCTCCACAACAAAGAAATGTTGTATTACATCCAGAATTCGTAAATGGTAAATACCTTTTATACACTAGACCACAAGATGGATTTATTTCTACAGGATCAGGTGGAGGAATTGCTTACGGATATTGTGATGATATGACTAATCCTGTTGTTAGTGAAGAAAAAATAATGCATGAGAAGAAATATCATACAGTTTATGAAGTGAAAAATGGACAAGGCCCAGCTCCAATTAAAACTGAAAAGGGATGGATACATGTAGGACATGGCGTTAGAAATACTGCTGCAGGATTAAGATATGTTCTTTATACTTTTGCAACAGATTTAGAAGATCCAACAAAGATTATTGCATTACCAGGAGGTCATTTTATTGCTCCTTATGATGATGAAAGAGTTGGTGATGTTTCTAACGTAATCTTCTGTAATGGACTTACAGTTGATGAAAATAATAATGTAAATATCTACTATGCATCAAGTGATACTAGATTACATGTTGCTACAACTACAGTAGATAAATTAATAGATTATACATTCAATACACCAGCAGATCCTTATAGAGCACTTCTTTGTACAGCACAAAGACAGGAGCTTATAAACAAAAATGAAGAGCTGCTAAAGAATGAAAAATAATATATCTAACAAAAATAAAGGCGATTACAGAAATGGAGTTGCCTTTATTTCTGTAATAAGTTAAATATGAATATATAAATAGTAATGGATAATGAAAAATAAAATTGAAAATTTTATTTAATTATTTTTACTTATTATTTATTTCGTTATAAATTTGAAAGGTGAAAATACGTAACTAGCAATAGTTGTTATAAATGCATACAATAATTAATATAATAGTATAAATATTAATAAAGGGTAGGGGACAATGGCTAGGACATATGCATATTCAGCAGACTTTGATAAAGAGTTAGAAAGTCTATTTAAAGATGCTAAGTTATTAGGTGAAGGTCATAATGGTATTGTTTATGAAGTGCCAGGAAATAAAGCAATAAAAATATTTACTGATAAAAATATTTGTAAAAGCGAAGCAGATATATTATATAAAGTCAAAAAGTCTAAGTATTTTCCTAGGATATATAAAAATGGGGAGTATTATATATTAAGAGAAATGGTAAATGGTAAAAGGCTTGACCACTACATTCAAGAAAATGGATTAAGTCAGCAATTAATCTATAATTTGTATAGATTAATTAATGAATTTAAAGCTTTAAAGTTTACAAAGCTTGATGCGAGATGTAGAGATATATATGTAAATGAAAATGAAAGAGTAAAGGTAATAGACCCAAAACAATGCTATAAAAGAAAGGTTGATTATCCAAGGCATTTAATGAAAGGGCTTGAAGGAATAGATTGTTTGGAAATATTTTTAAGTGGGATATATAGTATTGATAAAAAAACAGCACAAGAATGGAATAAAAAAATAGATCAATATTTTAAGAAAATTAGGATATAAAATTAAGGGGCTATTAATTATTAAGCCCCTTTTTCTTGTAAAAAAATATATGTAGATTAAAATTGTAAGAGTTATTAACTTTAGCTTTTTTTATATACATAAAAAAATATTGTTTACTTTGAATTTGAAATTTATAATTAATATGTATTTAAGTATGGGATAATATATTGAGAGGTGTTATATGTTAAAGTATGAGGAGGTTGCTATTGATTTGCAAAATAAAATAGCAAACCATGAATATAAAGTTAATGATCAATTGCCATTAGAAAAGGAAATGTGCAAGAAGTATGGTGTGAGTAAAATCACTATAAAAAAAGCGGTTGATATGTTAGTTATAAAAGGGTTAGTTGTAAAACGAAGGGGATCAGGTACTTTTGTAAAGGATATTCAAAAGGATGAAATAAAAGAAATGAGTGAAAGTAACATGATTTCTGGATTTACGGGAGCATTTTCAGATAAAATAGTAGAGTCAAAAGTATTAGAATTTAGTATTATTCCTGTAAACGATGAAATTGCAAATAAATTAAGAATAGAATTAGATGAGTTTGTATATAATATATGTCGTGTTAGATATGCAAATGGAGAGCCATGCGTGATTGAGTATACATATATGCCAATAAGGGTTATAACTGGATTAAAGAAATGTATTTTAGAGAAATCTATTTATAGCTATATTCAAGATGTTCTTAATTTGAAAGTTAAAAGTGCACACAGAACGATAAGAGCCAAAAGTCCTACAGAAATTGAATGTAAATATTTAAATATTAATGAAAAGATTCCTGTTTTAGAAGTAGAGCAAGTAGCATTTTTAGATAATGGAGTACCATTTGAATATTCAATTTCACATCATAGAAATGATAAATTTGAATTTAAAAGTGTAATAATAAAATAGAAATACACGCACAATCTTTATTAAAAGATTTTGCGTGTATTTCTATTTTGTTAAAAAATTATATCTTTTAATAAAAAGAATATACTTTTATTTACAAAATACATATCTTTTATTATAGTAGATTATGTAATAGATTTCAGAAAGATATATATAATTTGGAAGGAGCGATAATATGTCTAAGTTTAATGAGCTTATAGAGAAGTATTTAATCCCAACAGCAGGAAAGTTGAGCGCAAGTAGAATCTTATCAGTTTTACGTGACGCATTTATGTTAAGCTTTCCACTAACAATAGTAGGGTCTATAGCAATAGTTATAATGAACTTACCTTATTTAAATAAAGTAATAGGAGATAATGCTGTTGCTAATTTAACACAAACGTTAAGTATATTACCAGCAGCAACAATGAGTATTGCAACTTTATTTGTTATAATAGGGATTGGATATTATCTGGCAAAGAGCTATGATGTTGAACCAATTTTCCCAGCAGCTATATCAGTTGCAGCATTTTTAGTTTTAACACCACTTTTCGTAAATGGAGCAGATGGAAGTATAATATCAGATGTAATTCCACTTGAAAGATTAGGTGCTAAAGGAATGTTTGTAGGTATTCTAGCAGCATTCTTTGCAACAATATTATATGTATATATAGTTAATAAAAATTGGACAATAAAAATGCCGAATGGAGTTCCTCCAACTGTTGCTAAGTCATTTGCAGCATTAATTCCAGCATGTCTAGTTTTAGCAGTATTTTTAGTAATAAGAACGGTTTTCGTATTTACTCCATGGGGTAATATACATGATTGCATATATAACATAATTCAAATGCCATTAATGCATTTAGGTAGCGGATTAATTGCAACATTAGTAGCAGTATTTGCTATACAAATATTATGGTTCTTTGGATTACATGGACAAATTATAGTAAATTCAGTATTAGGTCCAATTTGGAATACTTTGTCATTACAAAATTATGAAGCTGGTTTAAGTCAACTAGATTTACCAAACATAGTTACAAAACAATTTATGGAAACATTTGGTGTTGGAATCGGTGGAACAGGAATGACTCTGGCTGTAATAGTAGGAATATTAATAATTGCAAAGAGTAAACAATTAAGAGAAGTTGCAAAATTAGCAGGACCAGCAAGTATATTCAATGTAAACGAACCAGTTATATTTGGATTACCAATAGTTATGAATCCAACAATACTTATACCATGGGTACTTGCACCAATGGTAGGAATAACTATAGCATATTTAGTTATGAAATTTGGAATAGTTCCAATGACAACAGGGGTTGCAGTACCATGGACTGTGCCAATATTCTTTAGTGGAATGTTAGCTACTAATTCACTTGCAGGTGGTTTATTACAATTAGTTGTATTAGGAGTTGTATTATTAATTTGGACACCATTTATAAAAGTAATGGATGTTCAAGCTATTAAGTTAGAAAAAGAAGCTGCAGAAAAAGCTAAAAATAGAGGTAATAGATTTAAAAAGGCAAAATCAGAAACTGCAGGTTTAGAAAAAGTAGAATAAGTGTATTAAATTAAAATTAATAATAAATATAAAATTAAAAAATGGAGGATGATTATTATTTAGATACCGATATAAAAGCACAATATGAATTAGATGAAAAAATTCATATTGTGCTTTATTTTTTTGTAAGGATAAGAATTATTATAAAAATAGGTATATTATAAAGAATATGAAATAGTAAAAAGCATAAAAAAATAAACCAGCCATAAAAGCTAGTTTAAAGAATAATTTATTTAGAATATTTTTTATGTGTCAAAATAAGTTCTTCTACTAACATTTTAAAAGTTTCAGTTGTCATTAATTGATCTTCTGCATGCATTAAAATTAGTGAGAAAGGTAATTGTTCACCATTAGCTTCTTGTTGAACTAATCCAAAATGACTATGATGAGCTTTTGATAAAAATTCTCCCGCTGTAGCAACTTTAGCATCAGCTTCATCAAACTTTTCTTCTCTAGCTAGTACTAAAGCTTCCATTAGCAAAGATTTTGCTTCTCCCACATTACTTATTAATTCAAATGATATTAATTCCATATTGTTTTCTATAATATAACCTCCTAAAAAGTATATACTTATTATACTACAAAGCATTACATTTTACAATAAAAAATATATTTTATTTAACTTGTATAAAATATAAATAATTAGTAGAATAGTGTATAAGAAATTAAATTTGAAAGCGAGTTTTTAGAAATGTTAAAATATGAAAAAATAGCCTTTGATATAAAGGAAGACATATTAAGTGAAAAATATAAACCTAATGAACAACTTCCTTTTGAAAAAGAATTATGCGAAAAATATAATGTAAGTAAAATGACAGTTAAAAAAGCTTTAGATCTATTAGTTAATGATGGTTTAATAATAAAAAGAAGAGGTTCTGGAACTTTTGTAAAAGATATAACTGAAAAAGAAATTCAAAGGATTATAGAAAAAAAACAATTTTCAGGATTAACAACTACTAGTATAGGTCATAAAGTTACTAGTAAAGTTTTAGAATTTAAGATTATTAATGCAACAAAGGAAATTGCTGATATATTAAAAATTGAAGAAGATGAATTTATTTATTTTGTACATAGGGTAAGATATGTAGATGATAAAGCTGTAGTTATTGAAAAAACATACATCCCATTAAATCTTATTCCAGGGATGAAATTAGCAGATGTAAAAAAATCTATATATGGATATATTAAAGATAAACTAGGTTTAAATATTCAAAGTGCTCATTCAACTGTGAGAGCTATGAAAAGTGATGAGTTAGATAGAAAATATTTAAATTTAGAAAAAGATGAGCCAATTTTAGAAGTTGAAAGAGTTGCATATTTAGATAATGGAAAAGTATTTGAATATTCATTTTCTAGACATAGATATGATAAATTTGAATTTAAATCAATTACAGTAATATAATAATTTAAATAAAAGATGCTTAATTAGCAAAATAAATGCTAATTAAGCATCTTTTATTTTTTTTTATAAAGTTTATAAATGAAAAAACATCATTAAATACTGATAATAAGCTGGATTAACTTTTAATATGGAAGTAAAAGGAGATACTAAAAAAATAAAAGATATAACTTGTTTTATAAAAGTATAGACATATTAAAAAAGAAAATATATAATATAAGTGTAAAACGGCTTAAATATTAAAAATAAAATAAATTTTGAATAATGAAACTCTAAGGGGGAAAAGAAATGGACAAGAAGTATATATTTCCGAAGGATTTTTGGTGGGGCTCAGCTACATCAGGACCACAATCAGAAGGTGATTTTAATAAACCACATAAAAGTGTATTTGATTACTGGTATGAAGTAGAGCCAGAAGCATTTTTTGATAGAGTAGGACCATCAGTTACATCTAATTTCTATAATAGCTATAAAGAAGATTTAGCAATGTTAAAAGAAATAGGGTTAAACAGTTTTAGAACATCAATTCAATGGACTAGACTTGTAAAGGATTTAGAAACAGGAGAGCCAGATGAAGATGCAATAAGATTTTATAATGATGTTATAGATGAAACAATAAAAAATGGAATGATTCCAGTAATGAATTTACATCATTTTGATATCCCGGTTGAGTTATATAATAAATATGGTGGATGGGAATCAAAACATGTTGTTGATTTATTCATAAAATTTGCTGAAACAGCATTTAAATTATTTGGTGATAGAGTTAAGTATTGGACAACTTTCAATGAACCAATAGTTGTTGTTGAGGGAGAATATTTATATCAATTCCATTATCCAAAATTAGTTGATGGTAAAAAGGCTATGCAAGTTTTATTTAATTTAAATCTTGCGTCTGCAAAGGTAATCAATAAGTTTAGAGAACTTGGATGTGATAAAGATGGTGGGAAAATTGGTATAGTTTTAAACTTAACTCCAGCATATCCAAGAAGTAATAGTGAAGAAGATTTAAAAGCTGCTAAAATTGCAGATGATATATTCAATAATTCTTTCTTAGATCCAGCTGTAAAAGGACACTTCCCAGAATCATTAGTTGAATTATTAAAAGAAAATGGAGTTATGTGGGAAGCTACAGAAGAAGAAATGAAAATAATATCTGAAAACACTATTGATTTCTTAGGGGTTAACTATTATCAACCAAGAAGAATACAAGCTAAGGAAAGTGAATTTGATAACTCAAAGGGTTGGTTACCGGATAAGCATTTTGATTATTATGATATGCCAGGAAAGAGAATGAATCCTTATAGAGGATGGGAAATATATCCACAAGCTATGTATGATATAGCTATGAATATAAAGAATAATTACAATAATATTCCTTGGTACATTTCTGAAAATGGAATGGGTGTTGAAGGTGAAGAAAAATATATAGATGAAAATGGTGCAATTCAAGATGATTATAGAATTGAATTCTTTGAAGAGCATTTACAATACTTACATAAAGGTATTGTAGATGGATCTAATTGTTTTGGATATCATTCATGGACTCCAATTGATTGTTGGTCTTGGTCAAATGCATATAAAAATAGATATGGATTTATAGCTGTAGATTTAGCAACACAAAAGAAGACAATTAAAAAATCAGGTAGATGGATTAAAGAAGTAGCCCAAAATAACGGATTTTAATTTTAAATAATAGTAAATATTATAGGGGAAGATTTTAAGTATCTTTCCCTATAATAGATTTTTAAAAAGTAGAAGGGATAAAATAATATGAGTAAAGAATACGTTGTTGCTGTAGACTTAGGTGGAACAAAAATTTATACAGCATTAGTTGATTTAGATGGAAATATGGTAAACGAAAAAATTGTTGGCACTGAAGCTGATAAAGGTGTTGAAACAATAGTAAACAATATTAAATCTACTATAAATTATGTTATAAATGGAATAGATAAAAATAACATAAAAGCAATAGGAATTGGATCACCAGGTCCTCTTGATGTAAAAAAGGGGTTAATAGTAGCACCTCCAAATTTACCTTTTAAAAATTATAATATAGTTGAGGAATTGAAAAACACATATGAACTTCCAACTTTCTTAGATAATGATGCTAATGCTGCAACTCTAGCTGAGTATATGTTTGGAGTTGGTAAAGGTACAGAAAATATGGTTTACGTAACTGTAAGTACTGGAATTGGTGGCGGAGCTATATTAAACGGGAAAATATATAGAGGAAGCACTTCAAATGCACTAGAAGTAGGACATACTACTGTTTCTGAAAATGGACCAAGATGTGGATGTGGCAATAAAGGATGCTCAGAAAGAATGTCTTCAGGAACAGCTATAATGAAGAGAGCAGTAGAAGCTGTTAATAGTAATGTAAAAACATCACTTAAAGATTATGAAAATGTAAGTGCTAAGGAAGTATTTATAGAAGCAGCTAAAGGTGATTATGTTGCTAATGATATCTTAAACGAATCATTATCATATTTAGGATTAGTAGTTTCTAATGTAATGAACACATTAGATCCAGATATGGTAGTCCTAGGTGGTGGAGTTATTAATGGTGGAGATATTGTAATTGAAAAAGTGAGAGAAGTTGTTAATAGTAGATGTTTAGATATAATAGCAGAGAACTGTAAGATTGAAAAATCAAATTTAGAAGGAAAATCTGGTGTTTTAGGAGCTGCTGCATTAGCTATAAGTGAATTAAAATAATAAATTTTAAATATTATGTTTATAATGTAAATTTTATATAAAAGGAGAGTAAAGAGATGTATCCAATAAGATTTGAGAATATTTATTATGATAAAATATGGGGTGGAAGAGATTTAGAAGAGTTCAGAACAAATTTACCAGAGGGAGATATTGGTGAAAGTTGGGATATAGCTTGCCATCCAAATGGAACAGGAATAGTTGCAAATGGTGAATTAAAAGGAAAATCATTTACTGAAATAATTGAAGAGTTTGGACATTCATTAGTTGGTACTAAGGTTAGCACAGAAAAATTCTCTCTATTAGTTAAATTAATTAACTCAAGAGAAAAACTTTCTGTACAAGTTCACCCTGGTGATGAATATGCTAAGAGAGTTGAAAATGAATTTGGTAAAACAGAAGCTTGGTATGTTGTAGCAGCAAAACCAGGAGCTAAATTAATTGTTGGGACAAAAAATTGCGATAAAGCTGTATTTGCTAAAGCAATTGAAGAAGGAAAATGTGAAGATTACTTAAATGTTATTGATGTTAAAAAGGGTGATTGTTTCTTAATTAATAGTGGATTAGTTCATGCTATTTGTGAAGGGTTAATAATTGCTGAAATTCAACAAAATTCAGATGTAACATATAGAGTTTATGACTATGGAAGACCAAGAGAAATTCATGTTGAAAAATCTCTTGATGTAATTAACTTTGATTTAGAAGCAGCAAATTTATCTAATAACGAAGTTGTTAAATTTGATGGATTCTCAAAAGTTGATTTCTGTGAAAATGAATATTTTGGAATGCAAAAAATTAATGTTGAAAATCAATGGAGTGATTGTAGCAATGAAGAAAAGTTCTTTATTTTAACATTTGTAGAAGGTAACGGGATTATAGAGGGAGAAGGTTTCTCAGAAGAAATCAAAATGGGAGATAGTTATTTAATTCCAGCTACTTTAGGAAAATATGTTGTAAAAGGAAATATTGAAGTAATTAAAAGCTACCCAATGTAATTATATAATCACCTCTAGGTAAAGTTCGTTATATGAACTTTATCTAGAGGTGTATTTTTTATAGAAAAAGTGATTTAGTTGAATATTATTTCTTTTCACTGTAAAAAATAATTAGGTAGATATTTTAGAAGAAAATAAAAATTTCATTTATTTCTAAAAATAAGGAGGATTTGAAATGAAAAATTTTGTTGAGATTGTAGACGTTGTTGCAAGACAAATATTAGATTCAAGATGTTTTCCAACAGTTGAAGTTGAAGTTTATCTAGAAGATGGAACAATGGGTAGAGCAGCAGTTCCATCAGGAGCATCAACTGGAATTTATGAAGCAGTTGAATTAAGGGATGGTAAAAAAGATTATTACATGGGAAAAGGTGTTTTAAAAGCTGTTGAAAATGTTAATGATACAATAGCAGAAGAATTGATAGGATGTAATGTATTTGATCAAACATACATTGATAAAATGCTAATGGAACTTGATGGATCAAATAATAAGGGAAACTTAGGAGCTAATGCTATATTAGGAGTTTCATTAGCAGTAGCACAAGCAGCTGCTAATTATTTAGGATTACCTTTATATCAATATGTTGGAGGAGTAAATGCAAAGGTACTGCCAGTTCCAATGATGAATATTATTAATGGTGGTTCACATGCAGACAATTCGGTTGACCTTCAAGAATTTATGGTTATGCCAGTTGGATTTGATAATTTTGATAAAGCAGTTCAAGCTTGTGCAGAAGTTTATCATGCATTAAAGAAAACTTTAAATGATAAAGGATATTCTACTGGTGTTGGTGATGAAGGTGGATTTGCACCAAACTTAAAGAGTAATGCAGAAGCTATTGAAGTAATTTTAGAAGCTATCAAGAAAGCTGGATATGAACCAGGAAAAGATATATTTATAGCTATAGATGCTGCATCATCTGAATATTATAAAGATGGTAAGTATGTGCTAGAAAATGAAGGTAAAACTTTAACTGCATCAGAAATGGTTGATTTCTTTGAAGATTGGGTAAATAAGTATCCTATTATATCTATTGAAGATGGAATGGCCGAAGAAGATTGGGAAGGTTGGAAGCTACTTACTGATAGATTAGGTAAGAAAGTTCAATTAGTTGGTGATGATTTATTTGTTACTAATACTCAAAGATTAGAAGAGGGAATTAAGAAAGGTGTTGCTAATTCAATTCTTATTAAGTTAAATCAAATAGGTACTTTAACAGAAACTTTAAATGCTATAGAAATGGCTAATAGAGCTGGATATACAGCAGTTATTTCTCATAGAAGTGGTGAAACTGAAGACACTACTATTGCAGATTTAGTTGTTGCTGTAAATGCTGGTCAAATTAAAACTGGTGCTCCTGCAAGATCTGAAAGAGTTGCTAAGTATAATCAATTAATTAGAATTTCTGAAGAACTTGATGATGTTGCAGAATTTAGAGGTAAAAAAGCATTCTTCAACATTAAAGAATAATAAATAAGTTGCGGTATAAGGTCGTACTTTTTAAGAGTACGACTTTTGTATTATAAATATACAAATTAATTATAAAAATTTACATACTTTTATTAAGATTTATTAGGTATTTTTAAGGTAAAGGGTATTTTATAATTATTGTATGAAGAAAGAAAGTTATACTTATACTACTGAAAACCTATGAGTTTGATTAGTTTAGATTACTCTAAGCTAAATAGTAAGCTATCTGTTAAGATGGAGGTAGATGTGAATGAATTTTACTATTACTAAAGAAATGATAAAAAATTCATTAGTGAATAAAGGAGATGTAGCTAGAATAGTAGAAGTTATTAGAAAAGCTAATAGCGGTCAAGATATAAGTATAGCATTTTTAGGTGGGTCCATAACTGAAGGATGTAATGCAACAAGTTTTGAAAAGTGTTATGCAAGTAGGGTTTATTCTTGGTTTAAAGAAAAATTTAAAAACATAAATATTAATTATATAAATGCAGGTGGAGGAGCTACAGGTTCAATAATAGGTGTTCATAGAGTTCAAAAGGAGGTATTATCTAAAAATCCAGATATTATATTTATAGATTTTGCTGTAAACGATACAGAAAGTATGTGGGATAAGATAGGATATGAGAGTTTAATTAGGAGAATATTATCAGTAAAAAAAAATCCAGCGCTTATAGAAATATTTATGAGTGATTGCAATTTTAATAATGTTCAAGAGCAGCAAATAGAAATAGGAAAAAGATATAATTTACCCATGATTAGTTTTAGGAATGCAATTTATCAAGAAATTAAGGCTAATAAATTAGAATGGAATCAAGTTTCTGATGATGAAATTCACCCTAATGATTATGGACACTTTATAATTGCAGAATTATTAATAGATTTTATAAATAATATTATAAATAATTTAGATGGACAAGGTAAGGATAAAGTAGAATTAGGTGCTCCATTGTATGGAGATAAATATATAAGTGGTAAAGTATTAAATAATAAGAATTTACAAGTAAGTTATGTTAATGGTTTCTTGGAAGATAATGAAGGTTTTCAAGTATTTAAAGAGGGATGGAGGTATATTTCAGATAATGGGGGGAAAGCAACCTTAATATTTGAAGTGGAAGGGAAAAATATATTTTTATTGTATAAAAAATCAATTAAAAAAACTGCAGGTAAACTACACGTTAAGGTTGATGGAACTAAAGCTATGTTAGTAAATACTTACTTTAAAGGTGGTTGGGGAGAGTATGCAGAGACTAGGATATTAGTAAATGATTTAGAAATAGGAAAACATAAAGTAGAGATAAGAGTAGTTGATGAAGAAAAACCTGTGGAAGTAAGAGTAATGGGACTTTTGGTATCATAGATAATTAAAATATTAAGCATTAAAAACCATGTTAAAACAAACATGATTTTTTTATGAATTATTTGATGAATAAAACTATTTTTCAGATTTATAGTAAATTTTTAAGATATATAATTATATATATCAAAAAAGTATAAAATTATAATGTGAGAAATATAAACTAATTTTAAATATTGATTTTAATATAGCAGATATAGGAGGCGTATTATGGGGTTTAAAGTAACTGATGAAATGATTAAAAACTCTTTAGTAAGTAAGGGGGATATTGCAAGAATTGTACAAGTAATTAAGAAAGCTAAGAGTGGACAAGATATTACAGTAGCATTCTTAGGTGGATCAATAACACAAGGATGTAATGCAAGTAATTTTGAACAATGCTATGCAAGTAGAACTTATAGATGGTTTAAAAATACATTTAGTGATATAAACGTAAAATATATAAATGCAGGAGTAGGGGCAACAGGTTCGGTAATAGGAGTTCATAGAGTTGAAAATCAAGTATTATCTTATAATCCTGATATAGTATTTATCGATTTTGCAGTTAATGATAAGAATATAATTTATGATAAAAAAGCATATGAGAGTTTAGTAAGAAGAATATTATCAATGGAAAATCCACCAGCAATAGTAGAAGTGTTTATGACAAATTTTGATGGTAGTAATGTACAAGACCAACAAATAGAAATAGGAAGAAAATATAATTTACCAATGATAAGCTTTAGAAATACTGTTTATACTGAAATGATTGAAAATAGATTAAAATGGGATGAAGTTGGAAGTGATGAAGTTCACCCAAATGATTATGGACATTTTATAATATCAGAATTATTAATAGATTTCATGAAAAATATATATAACAATTTGGAAGAGCTAAAAGTTAATAAAATAGAGCTTGGAGAACCGTTGTTTGGAGAAGATTATATAAATGGTAAAATATTAAATAATAATAATTTAATATGTAAAGAGGTATCTGGATTTAATTTAGATAATGAAGGTTTTCAAGTATTTAAAAATGGATGGAAGTTTGATTCTACACAAGGAAAAGAAGCTTTATTAAAAGCTTCAATAGAAGGTAATAATATATTTTTACTTTTTAAGAAGTCTATAAAAGATACGGCAGGAAAGTTAGAAATAAAAGTTGATGGTAATAATGTAATTACGGTAGATACATTTTTTGGAAAAGGATGGGGAGATTATTCTGCAACGCAGGTTTTAGTAGAAAAATCATTAAATAAAAAACATGAAATTGAAATAAGAGTAATAAATGAGGATAAACCAGTTGAAGTAAATATAATGGGATTTTTAGTTTCTTAGGAGGATAATTATGTACTTAAATGAGTTAGATAAAGAAAAATATATATTAATAGAAGCAGATAATTCAAATTATCAATATATGGGAAGAGTGGACTTTGAAAACCCTAAATCACCAACAATTATTTATGCTGGAAGTATGATTAAGACAAAATTTACTGGGACAAGTATTAAAGTTGCTATTAAAAATATACATGCATGCTATGAGAATGCTATTGGGTTTATCATAGATGGAAATATAACAGGTAAAGCTGTTATAGAAGAACATGATAAGGATATTGTTTTAGATATTGCTGATGAATTAAGTGAAGGGCTTCATGATTTAATTTTATTTAAGAGGTCAGATGCTGCTCATTATTTTGATTTTTATGGTGTGGTGCTAGAAAAAGGATGCCATTTAGAAAAGCCAGAGGCTAAAAGTAATAGAAGAATAGAATGTTTTGGTGATTCTGTATCAGCAGGTGAGGTTTCTGAAGCTATTGATTATGTTGGGAAGGTTGATCCAGAAGGGCATGAAGGAATATATTCTAATGCATGGTATTCTTATTCTATGATGACTGCAAGAAATTTAGGGGCTGAGATTAATAATAATGCTCAAGGTGGAATTGCAGTATTAGATGGCAGAGGATATTTCAATCCAAGCTTAGGTTATAGAGGATTAGAATCTACTTACGATAAATTAAGATATAGTGCAGAGCTTGGAGAGTGTAATAAGTGGGATTTTAATAGATATACTCCACATGTAGTTATTATGGCTTTAGGTCAAAATGATTCACATCCAGTTGACTATATTAATGATGATATGGAAAAAAGGGAACATTGGAAATCTAAATATAAAGAAATTATTCTTGATTTAAGAAGCAAATATCCTAATGCACTATTTGTTGTTATTACAACTTTATTATGTCATAACGAAGGTTGGGATACTGCGTTAGATGAAATGACAAAAGATATTAATGATGAAAAAATTGTTAGATTTAAGTTTAAAAGAAATGGTATAGGAACACCAGGACATTTAAGAATTCCTGAGGCAGAAGAGATGGCAGAGGAATTGACTGGATTTATAGAAAGTTTTGGAGAAGAAATTTGGAATTAATTATCTAGTATAAATAATGTAAAAGTAAATTTTTATTATTAAATTAAAATTTTTTATACTTTTCAAACATTTTTACAGATATATATACAAAAACAAAGATAAAGTAGTAAATGTATAGAAATTAAATTTAATACATAGTAAATTAAGTATGTAATTGTTAACAAGGTTTTTGAAGAAATATTTTTTGTTAAGTAAATTATTAAACTCAGATACTTTGTATTAAGAAAAATAGTAAATAACTTTATATTTTTAGATATAAGATGGAGGGTATTATGGAAAAAGTTAAGATTTACGGTGATGCAGTAAAAAACATGCCATGGCAAGAAAAACCAGAAGGATTTGATGGAGTTGTTTGGAGACATGATAATAATCCTATAATTGATTGGAATCCAACAAAGAAGAGTGCAAGAATATTTAATAGTGCAGTACTTCCATATGAAGATGGATTTATAGGTGTATTCAGAGCAGATCATAAAAATGGTAGACCACAATTACATTTAGGAAGAAGTACAGATGCTTTAAATTGGGATATAGAGGATGAAGAAATTCATTGGGTAGATGAACAAGGAAATGATTATCAACCAAGTTATGCTTATGACCCAAGATTAGTTAAGATAGAAGATACTTATTATATTGTTTGGTGTTGTGACTTTGGTGGAGCAGCATTAGGATTAGGAATGACAAAAGATTTCAAGACATTTGTAAGACTTGAAAATCCATTTATTCCATTTAACAGAAATGGTGTTTTATTCCCAAGAAAGGTTAATGATAAATTCTTATTATTAAGCAGACCAAGTGATAGTGGACATACTCCATTTGGAGATATATTCTTAAGTGAAAGTCCAGATTTAGTTCACTGGGGAAGACACAGAAGAGTTATGACAAAAGGTGGCCAAGGTTGGTGGCAAGGAACTAAAATAGGTAGTGGTGCTACACCAATTGAAACATCTGAAGGATGGTTAATGTTCTATCATGGTGTTTCTGGAACTTGTAATGGATTTGTATACAGCATGGGTGCTGCTATATTAGATAAAGAAAATCCTTCAAAAGTTCTATATAGAACAAGAGATTACCTACTAACTCCTGAAAAAGAATATGAAACAACAGGATTCGTTCCAAATGTAGCATTCCCATGTGCAACACTTCAAGATCCTGAAACAGGAAGAATAGCAATTTACTACGGAGCAGCAGATACTTATGTTGCAGTAGCATATGCTCAAGTTGATGAGTTAGTTAAATATATAAAAGAAAATTCAGAATTAGTTGACGGTGATGATGTAGAATATAAGTAAGGTTCTAAATCTTCGGGGAGAGTAGATAGATTTGTGTAAAAAACAAATCTATCTACTCTTTTTTTGTATGATTAGTTGGTAGATTTGGAATAATATACTATATAAATTTTAGGAGGATTTTCTATGGCAAGAAAAAATGATATCAATTTTGATTACAATTCAGAGATAAAAAAGTGTAAAACAATCGATGACGTTCTTGGAAAGAACGGATTAGTTCAAAGGTTAGTTAAGGATGTACTAGAAAATATACTTGAAGCAGAAATGGATGAACATCTTGGTAGAGATAAATACCAACGTCA